>WQYP01000011.1 GCA_009781185.1 Phycisphaerales bacterium
AAGAAAAACAAAAAAAAAAGAGGGGCGGCACAAACAAGGGTGGTGATTATACAACCCCCCGCCATTAAAAAATACGATTTGGGAAAATTTTTTTGGGGGGGGGGGAGGTTTTTTTTTTTTGTGGGGGGGGGGGGGGGGGGGGGGGGGCATTTGACGATGTGGAGGTGCGGAATATCATGGACGTCTATTGTTGAGCATTCATCCGTGATTACATCCGTAACCACGCAGGAGACTGGTTATGAAGGCGACCGAAGAGTCGATCCTTGAAGAATTGTCGGAGCACGAGCGTTCAGGCGACGTTCGTTCGCGTGCGGTTGCGTTGGAACGGCTCGCTGATATTTATGAGGCTCGCGGGGAGTTGGATGAAGCGTTGCGGATTTGGCAGGAACAATTGCTCATATTTGAGGGGTTGGGCGACGCTGGTGAGCGTGCGGTGACGATGAGCAGGATCGCTGATATTTACCAGAGTCGTGGAGAGTTGGACGAGGCGTTGCGGATTCGGCGAGAAGAACAGTTGCCGGTGTTCGAGAAGTTGAAAGATGTTCGTTCGTGTGCGGTCACAATGGGGCAGATTGCTGGCATTTACGAGACGCGCGGGGAGTTGGGCAAGGCGCTGCGGATTCGGCAGGAAGAACAATTGCCGCTGTACAAGAAGTTGAAAGATATTCGCGCGTGTGCTGTTACGATGAGCAAGATTGCTGATATTTACCAACGTCGTGGGAATTTTGACGAAGCGTTGCGAATTCGGCAGGAAGAGCAATTGCCGAGGTTCAAGAAGTTGAAAGATGCTCGTGGGTGTGCGATTGCGATGGGGCAGATTGCTGATATTTATCAGCGTTGGGGGACGTATAGCGAAGCGTTGCGGATTCGGCTGGAAGAACAGTTGCCGGTGTTCGAGAAGTTGAAAGATACTCGTTCGTGTGCGGTTACGATGGGGCAGATTGCTGATATTTATGAGATACGCGGGAAGCTGGACGAGGCGTTGCGGATTCAGCAGGAACAATTGTCGGTGTTCGAGAAGTTGGGCGACGCCCGTGATTGTGCGTTTACGATGGGCAAAATTGCTGGTATTTACCAGCGTCGCGGGAAGTTAAACGAGGCGTTGCGGATGTACACGGAATCGCTTGCTGAAATGCAGCGGCAACAGGATGTTCGTTCTTGTGCGTATTTATCGTATCAGATTGCTCTGGTGTTGACGAAAAAGAAACGACCGGCGGAGGCTTTGGAGATCTGTCAGAAACAAGCGTTGCCGTTGTCTGTTCGTTTGAAAGACAGAGAATTTATTTCGATGGTGTTGTCGCGGATCGCCAAGTTGCTTGTTCGATTGGGCCGGGCGAAAGAGGCGGCAGCTATTCGCAAGAATCCGAAGAAGTATGTGCGAGATTGTTCATCGCAGTGAGACGCTTTTCGCTGCCCCCACCGCCCTACACCAAAAGCTGAAACCATACGGATTATTCAAAAGGAGTTTTTGTACTGTGAAGATAGTCGTAACGCGGCCAATACCGGAGGTGGGGATCGAGATGCTTAAACAAGCGGGGCATGAGGTGTTGGTTCTGCCGCACGACCGGCCTTGTACGCGGACGGAATTGCTCGCGGCTACAGAAGCGGCGCAGGGCGTACTGACGATGCTTACCGACAAGATCGACGGCGAGTTTCTGCAACAGCGCCCCGGTGTGAAAGCTATTGCTAACTACGCCGTCGGCTACAACAACATCGACATTGCGGCATGTCAGGCTCGTGGTGTTTGTGTGAGCAACACGCCGGATGTTCTCACGGACGCCACGGCGGAAGTTGCATGGACGCTTTTGATGATGGCCGCCCGTCGCGCCGGCGAAGGCGAGCGGATGGTGCGGGCCAGACAATGGAGTGGTTGGGGACCGATGCAATTCCAAGGCATGTGCGTTCTGGGACAGACCATCGGTATCATCGGTGCGGGGCGGATCGGAACCCGCGTTGCCCAGATGGGCAAGGGCTTCGGTATGCGAGTGATCTACGTGCATCAGCGAGAAAGCGAGGCGATGGTACAGTTGGATGCTCGGCGAGTCGAGTTGCCGGAACTGCTCAAGGACGCCGATTTCGTTTCCATTCACGTACCGCTGACCGCCAACACGCGGCATCTCGTCGGCACCAAGGAATTGCAGACGATGAAAAAGACGGCGGTGTTGATCAACACCGCGCGTGGGCCGGTGGTGGATGAGGCCGCGCTGGTCGAGGCGCTGAAGAGCAAAATAATCTTCGCGGCGGGCCTTGATGTTTACGAAGAAGAGCCAAAAATCCATCCCGGCCTCTTCGCTCTGGAAAATGTGGTGATGCTGCCGCACATCGGCTCGGCAACCGTACACGCTCGCAACGAAATGTCGCAACTCGCCGCCGACAACCTGCTCGCCATGCTTCGTGGAGAGCGAGGAAAAACGCAAATCGTATAATACGGTGTCCACCAACAAAGAGGCATCATGAAAAACCTCATTCCAACAGTAACGTTGATTTGCCTGTCTTTTGTCAGCCTGACATTTGCCGCGACGCTGGAGGTTGGCGACGACAAGGCGTTTCAGCAGATCGAAAAGGCCGTCGCAGCGGCAAAACCGGGTGATGAAATCGTCGTGTATCTCAAGCAGGATGGCTCGGCCTATCGACAACCGGTACTGCTCGTTCGCACACCGAAACTCACAATCCGTGCCGCCGATCCACAGAAGCCCGTCGAACTCGACGGCAACGGATTTACTTATTCAGGCGTCGGGAACATCCCGCGAGCCATCGTTCAATTCGATCCGGAAGCGTCCGGCAGCACGCTCGACGGCTTCCGCCTCATCAACGCCCGCAACGACAGCCACAACGGTGCCGGTGCGCGAATCAATCAGGCCAATGACGTGACGATCCGCAACTGTGAGATCTCAGACAACGACATGGGCATCATGAGCAACGGCGAAGCGCCGAAGCAAACCGCCGCCCGGCAATTGATCGAAAAATGCAAAATCACAAACAACGGCACAGCCAAACACCCCGGCTACAACCACAACCTCTATCTCGGCGGAACCAGCGTCACCGTACAGGAATGCGAGATCGCCAACGCTGTGACCGGTCACAATCTCAAGAGCCGGGCTCATTTGAATTTCATCATCAAAAACAACATCCACGATTCCAGCAATCGCGAACTCGATCTGGTCGATGCCGAGGGAACGACCGACATCGTCGGCAGCCATTCGTTTCTGATCGAAAACACGATCACCAAAGCCCCCAAATGCACCGGCAACAAAGCGGTGATCCATTTCGGCCGCGACGGCAAAGCCTCGCACAACGGCACAATCTGGCTCATCCGCAACACCATCCACACCCCATTCATTTCGCCGGTCGTCGACGTCAGCTCCGGCGACGGCGCAGTCTTCATCGACAACATCATTGATGACACGAAAGCCAACCAGATCGGCGTACTGGCGAACTTGCAACAACCGGCCATGAAAGCATGGGGCAGCGGCAATACGATCCCAGCCAGGTTTATCTTGCAGTCTCAACAGAAAAACGTACCGATGGTGTTGGAACAGCCGCCTGAATTGCCCAAAGAGTTGCAGACGATCCTGCCTCACTCTTCACAGCAGGCGAAATAAGGGCACTCTCCGTACAAAAGATGATGCCGAAGCGGTCGCGTCATTTTCCGCCGAACTCCTCCTGCAGCCCCACAATCACGTTTCCCATGTTGTACGAATAGCCCCAGCCCATATTCCGGGACTTGTCATACAAAACCTGCAATCTTGTTGCGAACTTTGGATATACACGAAGTTCCGCTGGACCGTTATACTTTTCGCAGATTTCAGGAGCAAACACATGGACGAAAAAGAAAACACCCGTTACTGGGAAGCCAATGCCGAGGCGTGGACGTATCTGTCGCGTCGGGGGTACGACCGTTGCCGTGATTTGATCAATTTGCCACGGTTTTTTGAAATGCTTCCACCCATTGACGGCTTACGCGGACTCGACATCGGCTGCGGCGAGGGCACGAACACCCGCGCCGCCGCGAGACTGGGGGCACGCATGACCGCCATCGACATCGCGCCCACTTTCCTCCGCCACGCCTGTGAATCCGAGACAACCGAGCCGCTCGGAATCGACTACCTCGAAGCCAGCGGCACACAAATGCCCTTCGAAAACGCCTCTTTCGATTTCGTCATGGCCACCATGAGCCTCATGGACATCCCGGAGCCTGAGCGGGCACTCGCGGAGGCCTTCCGCGTATTGCGGCCGGGCGGATTTATCCAATTCAGCATTTGCCATCCATGCTTCCAGACGAGAAAGTTCGCCTGGCAACGTGACGAAAATGGACGCAAGACCGCTGTCCTGGCCGGTGACTACTGGAACCGCTCCAATGGCGACTGGATAGAGGAATGGCATTTTGGTGCTGCCCCGGCGGAGGAACGTAATCGCTTTCCAAAATTCCGCATCCCTCGGTTCACTCGTACCCTGTCCGAATGGCTCAACGCCCTGATCGAGACAGGCTTCGTCATTCATCGCATCAACGAGCCGCGACCGACGGAGGAAACGCTTGCCGCCCATCCCGAGGAATATGACGCTTTGATTATTCCCCTCTTTCTCCAAATCAGAGCGGACAAACCGCTACGGTAGCTGGTCACACACGGGCGGATTCGACCTTGCGGATCCGCCGTACCGTTTCGTACCGCCAGCATCCCATGATGTGATCATTCACCATCCCCGTCGCCTGCATGTGCGCGTACATGATGGTCGAGCCGACGAATTTGAAGCCGCGTTGTTTGAGGTCTTTGCTCATCTCGTCGGAGATCACCGTTCGCGGCGGAATCTCCTGAATCGTCCTTCGCTCATTCTGGAGCGGCTGACCATCAACGAACCGCCAAATATACGCATCAAATGTTCCGAATTCTTCCTGGACTTTCAGGAATGCCTTCGCATTGGCAATCGTCGCATCGATCTTCAATCGATTCCGCACGATCCCTGCATCCGCTAAAAGTCGTTTCTTTTCCCGTGCTCCGTAGCGTGCCACCACCTCCGGATCGAACTGTGCGAACGCTTTCCGATACGCCTCTCGCTTCCGCAGAATTGTCAACCAACTCAGACCGGCCTGCGCACTTTCCAGCACCAGAAACTCAAAGAGCTTTCGATCCTCATGCACCGGCACCCCCCACTCCTCATCATGATACCGCTCATATTCTTCTCCCTTCGCCCATTCACAACGAACCACTTCCTTTGCTTTCATTTCGTTTCTTCCTTTCTTTCTGGCAGCATACACGTTACCCGCCAGATGATCTTCTTGGCGATGTTGTCCGAGTCCCCTTCCTCCGAATCTAAGACCAAAAAACCTTGCTGCTCATACCAACTCACCAGCCAGTTGGTGAGGTCAGATCTGGTGATGTCCCCACACACTTCCTCCACTCCAATTGCACGGGCCTTTTCCTGCACCTGACGCAACAACTTTGTCCCAACGCCATTCTTCCGAAAATTCCTGCGGCAACTGAATATGCCGAGAAAGCACAGATGTCGCAACAGACCGGGTAACTTCACGCGGCGGTGGTTGTCGTAGACCTTGATGTCTTCGAGCCGCATGCGTCGGCCATCAAGGGTGCAGCAGGCGTGGCCGATCTGATCGCCCCGCCTAATCGCCAAGAAATCTACCGAGTAGTCGTTCTTCCAGACTGTTTCGATAATGACCTCGGAAATCTTCATGCAAGCATCATACTGTAATCACCATCCGTTGAATCAGAGAATCACAATCTCTAAGACATGCAACATTTCTTATATTTACGCCCGCTCCCGCATGGACAGGGATTGTTGCGAGGAATGCGTTTCAGGGGTCCGAGGAGGGTTGGAGGTAACTTCCCAGGCCTCGGATACTCGTACTCTGTTACTCTGCTTTGTGTAAGGTTAACAAAGAGACCAAGTTTATTGGCTGTCTTAATCGCATCTGCTATGTCATCTGCAGAAAAAGATGACGCGTCTAGGTACATAAGATCTTCGGAAACCGACGAATTGATTCCTGATTCAGTTGCAAGGCCAACAATCTCAGACGCGTCCGGAAACCTCGCCTTAACGGCCTCGCAACAACGTTCAAGAAAATTTCGCCTGATCTCTCTGTATTCTGGTTCGGAGTGATTAGCAAGCTTTGGTAGACAAAGGAAGACGTAATGAGGTTCGCCAGCGTTAGTTGGCGGAATGATACGATTTGCTCGACCGTTATGTCCTTGGGCTTGTAATACCAAGTCAATGAGCGCTTTTGCGAGCATCCGGCGACGGAGGCGATTCTCTGCCGCCATTTTGCGTAGCGCCATTTCAATTCCGTATGGTTGTCCAGGATGGGATGTGTAGTATTGTGTCCCTCCCAGCATGTGAGTTATGAATTTGTCAATTATTTTATCCCAAGCATAACTTACCACATTCGCTCGGGCGGCTCGTTTGAGAGGACCGTTCACAGCTTCTGACCAGTGACCGGCCGTGATGCCGATGAAATCATGCTTTTCTTCTACGCCAAAGTGGTGCCGTGAATCGACGTTGGTATGCAACAAATAACGACCGAGGAGTTCCTCCTCTCCTATGGACATAACATTTCTGGTTGTCAGTAATTGTTCTTTTGCCTTGAGGTAATCCAAAAAGTCTGAGATCGTGTCCAGTGTGCGAAGTACTAAGTCCAGCGATTCATCATCCAGAACGTGGACGAATCCCTTGTTTTTGTTGATGTGCCCTACCACAAAAGGTATGGCACCACGAGACTTATCCGTGTGATCTGCGCCTTCGATTGTAGAATAAATCATTAAAGTTCCAGATTCGCCGAAATGCGAGCGACATCTCGTCGAAGTTCCATGCGCGACAACGATTCGGTGAAACCGAATCTTGGCAAGGTCTGGGAGTGGTATAGGAAACCGTTTCTTGCAGTTTACATCTAAAAAAATTCGATCAGGGTGCTTCCTGATCCAGTTCTCAGCACCCCATACTTGATCAGCCGATTTTGTGACAGCCCTACGAAACCACCGGCACCAATCCAAGAATGTGTCACCAGTATTCGGAAACTCGCAGTATTTGTCGGAAAAGATAATTATGTCGTTCCCAAAACTCACCATCAGGTCGCAAATCTCTTTTCCCTGCCCCCCCGTTCTGGGCAGTCCTTCGTCCCTGAATATTCTTGGAAAGCTCCACAAACGCAGAAATGATGCTTCACAAAGTCGTTGAAGATAACGCTCCGACGCAGTTATCCCTTCGTTGCGGTCTGACTCTGGTGATGATGTTCCACGACTCGTCATGCAGTTCCTGCAATCTCGCTGTAACTTTCGGCTAACGCTTTTTTGAGCAGACATTTATCCCCAACCACATCGCCGCGACGATATCGGTTCAGCAGTTCCTGGGAACGTTGGGCCAGCATGCGTCGTACTTCACGGCGTTTGCCTTTGATTCTTGGAATCTGCATGGAATCGTAGGCTGTTGTCTGATGCCGCAGCCAGGCGATGACGGCAATCATCTTCATCATTTCGATCCCTTCTTTTTCGCATAGTACGGACAAAGTCATCTGAAACATACGATTACGGCGGCGTTAGAATATCCGTTAGATCGATAGGTCTATCGCCCGGTTTGGATGTTGGTATTGGGAGCCACGCGAAAGGTTTTGGGCGTGGGGTGTTCCATTGGGTCCCAAAGCGTCTTACAAGCCATTTTTCGACTTCGTCATACCATTGGTCAATTTCCTCAAATCCATGAACATCGCGCCGCCGCAGCACGGATACGTTCGGATAAACTTCACTGAGGGCTTCGATAATGTCGATACGCAAGGATTGCAGACCTCCGCCCTTGAGATAAATCACCGGCGTTCGCATGTCCGCCGCCAAGGTTGCAACACACGCGGCATCTCCGATACGACCTAAACGTTTCGCCAATTCCGCCTTCTTGTCGGGATCCTTTTCGTTTTGATAGGCGTCAATGGCGTTCCTGGATACTTCGGTATTACCAAGTTTCTGCTTCGTTGAGCTCGCATCTTGGCACGATGAGAGTTGCATCAACAAGACGGCGGCAACCAGAAGGAAAGTTGTTCGGGTTTTCATTTCTAATCCTTTCTATGTGCCACATCCCCTTACCACATGGGCTTCGGTCTCTTCGGTCGTGATTGTTCCTCCTCACGGCGACGGGCGGCCAGCAACGCATCATTGAACCATGCGAGACCTTCCGACATGGCTTTGAAATATCGCGTCAGAACGTTGGGGAGTCGCGATGTGAGCGCCAGCGACGCTGGAAGTTCCACGTACCAGTAAAACTGCTTGAACTTCAGGTACTCCGCCGCCGGATTTGATGCCTGCGACAGCCACGCCTTGGGCAGCCGCGTCAATCGCTCACCCTGTAACGAACCGAGCAACTTGCGATTCTTCCGATCCTCCACCAAGCCCAGAAACTTTTTCGGATCGGCGGCAATTGCTTCGCGGATCGTTTGGAGTTCCTCTGCTCCCGGCATGTAAACACCACCAGCGATACCGACGTGGCGGTGAGAGACTTCGAAGTAGTAGCCAGCTCCGCCGTGCCGAGAGAGCGTTTGGTAGGAGAAGAGCGCACTAATGTTTGTCTTGTAAGGCGTCTTGTCCTTGGAGAAGCGAGTGTCACGATAGATGCGATAGATGAGTTTGGCGGGCTCTTCGGCGACGTGTTCGGGAGCAAAATCTCGGAGACGTTCGTTGAGTAACGTAACCAGCTCGATCATCGGACCGCGAACGTGGGTCTCGAAGATTTCCTTGCGCGGCGTAAACCATTCTCGCTGGTTGTTTTTCTCCAGCGACTTGAAGAACGTCGGCATCTGCCGTGGAAAACCGGGGAAGCGTGTGCTCATCATGCACGGATTGTAGTCGTGCTCGGAACATTCGTAAAACTCGGTTCTCCGCCTCCACAAATCACCACCACCACCCACTGGCCATCAACCGATCCTTTTGTACAATCACGTCATGCGTATTCTTTATCGAGACCCACATAATCGCACGGAAAGTGCCGCCTATAGCGAACTGCTCGCACGTATCGATAAGTGGTGGGAAGCATTCGAGGCGACGAAGGAGAAAATCCTCGACTCCTTCAAGCCTGAGATGGCTGCGCTCCGCAACGATTGGCTTCACGAATGGATGGAGCAAAATCTTCAAGTCATTCACCCGGAGCTTATGTACGAGTTCGGTCCTGCCATTGAAGGAAAAGGACACCGACTCGTCATCACGCCGGAAGTTCAAACTCAACTTCGTCCGCTGGTTGATCTCCTGCTTCAACGACGGCCTTCTCTTGATGGCTGGGAATTTTATCCCTATCGACCGCCCGAATCCGTGGAGTTGGCGAATTGGACCGTGGAGGGGCGTACCAAGAGAAGCCTCAATGGCTGCCTTGTTACGGTCGTCATGGGACAATTTCGTCGAATCAATGTGACCGTCTACAGCCCTCAGTGTTCTGGTCCCGACGACCTGGAGTCGCAGGCCGCTTCTTTCATCGCGGCCGAATCGCTGCTCGGCGAGGAACGGCTCGATAAATGGTGTGGAGCCGTTGAGACCGTTCCGCTCCCCAAAGTCAGCCTTCTTGGAAAGTTGCTCGGATCACAGAGCAAGGGGCCGCGTCCTCTTCCACTCGACCGACTCACTCCCACGTTCGACGCCTTAATCGCATCCAACAGCGAGCAACTTCCCAATCGTCCATATGCCGACATCGCGCGGGATTCATCGCATTCTTATGCTGCGTTGGAAATTAGTTCTGCCGATCCCAACGGGGAGTTTCCGTGGAGCGACATGTTTACGTCCATCACAAGTGATGTCGCGCTGTGGGAGGCCGCTCATTGTGGCGTTCCCTTTTACTCCTGCCGTTTCAGCCGTTTCAACGAAACCTTTGCTTTTCTGAAGATCGAGGGCTTATATAGTTCTGATGCGCGGGGCGAAATAGAGGAAGCTATCAACGAAGCCCTCCTTCTCTCAAACCTTGGCGGTGTGACTGGCGGCGGAGCCGGTTCCAACTTTTCCTACATCGACCTTGCTCTGACCGATGTGCGTAAAGCCGCCGTCGCGATGTTCGCGAAGTTGCGAGAGAGAAAACTTCCGCTTCACACCTGGCTTCTTTTTTTCGACAAGCACCTCAGCGCCGAATGGATTGGCCTCTATCCCGAAACACCACCTCCACCACATCTGACGAGCGAATGACCGTAATGACAAATTACACCCCTGGCGGCACCCACCCGAACTGACGTTCACGTTAGAAACGCAGCTCTTTGCGTTTCTTTGTGGTGAGGTGGTCGTCGACCATTGTGGCGTAACTGGTGGTGATGGATGCAAGGTCGGCGAGGGCAAGTTTTTTTTGAATGGCGTGGACGGCTCTTTCGGATGGGCCTTCGATTTCGAGAAAACAGCCGAAATGTGGAAGTGTGTCGAGTTCGATTTTGCATTTGGCCAGTTGCCAGGAGTCGCGGATTTTTTCGAAGAGCTGCGTCTGCACGAAGCCCAGGGATTTCAACAGGGGGATGAGTTGCTCGGTCGGCGAGCAGGTGAGATCGTAAGCGTTGCGAGAACCCAGGCCGGTGGATTGTGGGGAGCCTTTGAAAGTCAGCAGAGCGGAGGGGGGTGAGCGGGGGGAGTTTCGAGTTTTTCGGAGAGGGGTTTCGAGTCGGACGCGCAGGCCGGAGTTGGATTGGAGCAGGGAGCGGTCGGGGTGGTCGAAGAAAATATTTGTTTCGTGCTGTGTGCCGATGTGGGTGGCGCGGAGTTGACGGAGCCGTTTTAAGATGGCAGTGTGGCTGACGAGTTTTAGTTTGATTTCGATTTCGAGTGGCATGATGGCTCCATGAATTTGACGCTATTATACCTCACCGGCGGAGCCATTCTTCTTTCGACGGCGTATCGCCACAGTCGGATCTTGAGGTCCTGGCAGGCGCGAAACACCCGGCTCTTGACCGTTCCTATCTGAACACCCAACCGATCGGCTGCCTCCTCGTAGGTCAGCTCGCTGACGACCACCATCACGAATGCTTCCCGGTAAATGTCCGGCAACTGCAAAATTGCTTCACGGATGTCGTCGTCCACCATCATATCCAGAACGGACATGAACTCAGTCGGGTCGATGGCCAGATCGGTTCGTTCGGGATTTGCAAAAATATCTGGTGTCAGTTCTTCGTGTGTACCGTTGCGACTACTGGCTTGAACGTAGCGATATGAATCTATATGCACCGACCGCAAAATGGCGGAAAGCCATGCCTTGATGTTACTTCCCAGGCGATACTGATCGGCTGAGCGGAATGCACGGAGATAAGTTTCCTGCACCAGTTCTTCAGCCTGCGTTTTTTCACCAACCATTCGCCTGGCCATCGTGAAGATCTGGTCCATCAGCGGCAGTGCTTCGCTTTCCAGTTGCCGCCGTTTTTCTTCCGACGGAATCGTCGGAGAGGGGTTGCGTCTGGCGGATCGCGTTGCATGAAAGTGGCGATGCGGCATAGCGGTTTTTCCTAGACGACGTAGTATTTCACGTTCTGCACGCCTTCAGTTTTGTCGGTTCGAATTGCCAGAACATCACGTAGTGGCTTCAGGAAGAGACTGACCTGCTGGCCTTCCAGTTCCGGGAATTCCCTGGCCAGGTCGCGTGCATGGAACTTTTCACCCTTACGTTCTTCCATCCAGCGTAACACACGTTCACGCACTTCATCCCAGTTGCGGCGGGGCTTCTTTTCTGTGCCTGAGACTGGTTTCGGCTGTGCTGGCTTTTTACCGTCGATCATCGCGAGAGCGCCATCGACTTGGGCGAGTTGATGATTCAGTTCTTTTATTCGATCAAGGATGGTGGTTCTGGTCTGTTCCAATGATTCGCGCTGAGCTAATTTCTTCTGCTTCGCTTCCGCTTCGATTCTTTGGATTGCTTCCAGTGCGTCGCGAGCAATGGCATTGTCAGCGAAACTTCCGGCTTGGGCGTGACTACGTGCTGTCATGATTTCAAATCCCGTCATTTTTTGGAAATCCCCCTCTTCCACTTAGAAGGTCGAGGGGGGCTATGGAATCGTTTTAAACGTCACTTGACGTAATATTTCGTTTTGACAATTCCTTCCGAAGTATCAGTCTGAATAGTCCCGGCGTCTCGTAATGGCTTCAGGAAGAGGCTGACTTGTTGTTTTCCCAGCTCCGGGAACGCATTGGCCAGATCACGTGCTGAGAATTTCCGGCCAGGGCGTGCTTTCAGCCACTCTACTATGCGCTTGCGTACTTTGCCCCATTTGCTGAGAGCTTTGCGGCGGGCTGGTTTAGCGGAGGTGGTAGCGGGGGCTGCAGTCGGCGGGGTTGGCTTCGGTCGTGCTGATTTTGGCAAGATTGGTTTCGACTTGGGGGCGGGTTGCGTGATGCTATCAACCGCCGCGAGAGCTTCGTCGAGTTGCGCAACCTGCTGCTGCAATTCTTCAATCCGCACAAGGGCATTGGCTTTGGCCCGCTCCAATACGCCGCGATGGGCGAGCTTCTTCTGCTTCGCTTCGTTGTCGATCTGTTCGAACACGTCCAGCGCGGTGGCGATGGCGTTCTTGGCGAGATTGTCAGCTTGGTTGCTGCCAACTTGGCTACGTCTGGGAGCTTTCACAATGGACTCCTTCGAAATAAGGCATCAAACGACAGACAGCTTCAACGCATGAAAACTGCAACCGTCGCATAAATCTTCCTTGGCTTCGACCTGGCTGTAAGTCATGGCGCGTACTTTATCCCCATGACACTTTGATTTCAATACCGAACATACGGAACGCTCATCTGTTGCAGCCGCCCGATTCTGTCGTGTGTGTTCGGGTGAGTTGAATAAAGAGCCTTCAACAAGGGTTCCTGCGATTCGCCTGTTCCTATGGCGTCAAGACCTTTCGCTAATCCCAATCCATAACCTAATTCGGCGGCGTAGGCATCGGCATCGTATTCATTTTCTCGCCTCGACCACATGAGAAACAGCAGGCAGAATTTAACCCACAACCATATCATCCCAGCCCAAATCATACCGAAGATCGCGACAGCGAAAGAACGGTTCCGGTATCCGGTAATGATTGAAAATGCGGCGATGAGCGCGGCAATCAACCGCATGAACAGAATCCCTGCGGTTATGATGACGTTTCCTCCGCCGATGAGCAGTTGGATTTCGTTATGGCGGTAAGCCAAATGCGCCACTTCATGGGCCAGTATCCCTTGGATCACGTCATCGGGAAGTTTAAACAGCCCTTCGGTCACGCAAATGGTCCTTCGCCCTATGGCATAGGCATTGGGCTCCGGGGCGTAAATTACTTTCAGGACGATTTTGTCCGTGAGCGCCGGCGTTTTCCTTTTCGCTTTGTTATAAACCAACTCCAATAACGGTATCATCCGTATCTTCATGTCCACCCGCGACATTTTTCTGGCCCCGGCCATCAAACAGAACATCCATTCGCCAAAAGGGGAAAAAGCGACAAAAATGGACATAATGTAAATTATGAATATGACGAGCAGCGAATGTATACCTGATGAGGCGAAGGGGACCACAATGAGCAGGGCATTAATGGCAAAAAATATGATAGTGCCCAAATTCGATCTTCGAAATATGTTTTTTATAACATCCAAACTCATCGTGGTTGTCCTTGGTTAGTCGGTCGGACATTACTGGCTGCGGAGGAGCCCCCAATAAAACTAGCCAACTCGGACACATTGGGCATGACATAGGGCTTGAACTGGAACGCGGTTTTTATTCCGTCCGTGAAATAAACGATATTGCTCCTTAAGCCTGAAACTTTTACGCCATCGATCAGATGTTCTGAATCATTGTCACCCAAGGCGAAGATAATTCTTTCCGGGAACTTGGCCAGAACATTTCCTCCATAATGCATGCTTTCCTTGACGCTTTGGTATTCCAGCGATGTTACCACGAAGAATACACCATAATTGGAACCGTCTTCCACCAGTTGCAACAGTTTTTCCGTGACAGACAGGAACGTGGCGTTCCCTTCTGTCGCGGGACTGAACAACTCAAATGCCTTCTCCAAAGAAGAATCGTCAACATCAATCTGTTTGGATTCCTCCTGTTTGGGTTCTTCCACTCGCTCACCCTTGAACATTTTCTTGACGACATCAAGCAATTGGAGGTTTTTAATGACGAATAAAGTCTGCTTGCCATCATTGGCGTTCTTTCGTTCCAGGTAGGCGGAATGCACGTCGTTAACGAACCTGATGATTTCTTCCCTGTTTTTTGCCGCCTTGAATAGAGGGGTGAAGCCAGTCAGATAATCATACAATTCGGCCGATCCGTCTTCGCCGATCAGGCTTTCTCCATCTATACAACGAACATTGACATTGGTGTTGATCAGTGCCGTGAGCATGCAAAGATTGCCGAGGTTTTCGGCCATTTGTTCGTTGGCTCCGCAAATCAGCAGGTTATGTCTTCGGCGGCGGTCAAATTGCATGACAAACGGAGGGGCCACCTTTATCGGTGTGCCCAAATGGATTTTAATCATGGGCTCGGATGATACGCCGATCCTATTTTGCTGTAGATAGTCCAACAGAGGAATTGTCCGGTCGCCTTCAAACACCAGCATGTCGGAACGGTCGCCGTATTTTTTAGAAATTAACTCCAGTAATTGCTTTTGAACTTTGCCGCAATGCACGACACGGAGGCCTATGTTATTGGATTCCATATATTCCGGATTCATCACCGCCGTACCGATCGGGCCATTCATCATGCCAAGGGCTTTGGCGCTATTCCGGTCTCCAAACAGATATCGTGCGTCGTCCTCCCCGCATTTCATGCCGATACGAACGCGCATCTGTTCGATGACGCCTTGCGACAATGTAAGCTCGCTGATCACCTTGGTGGTTTGGGTTGCCATCAGCAGGTGGATGCCAAAAGACCGCCCCTCTGTGACGATTCGCTTGGTCAATTCGGCACAGTGCATGGCGATCTTGCGGTTAGTGGAGTCGTTGAAAAGGATCTGAAATTCGTCCATGATGACTAGGATGCGAGGCAAGGCCTCTCCGGTTGCATTGACATAATCGGCCAATTTCGATTGCTTCGCCTTTTTGAATAGGTCGCTACGTCGCAACATTTCACTTACCAAATGTTCCAATATGCTTTCGCCGAATTCCTGCATCGCATCGAGAGCCAATAGCTGAATGTGCGGTGGTTTGGTTGACTCGTAAGTTTTAAACTCTGTTCCGCCCTTGAAATCCATCAAGTACAAATGCAACTCGTCAGGACTATAGCGCAACATACCGCTCATGATGATGGTGTGCAGCAAGGTGGACTTCCCCGATCCGGTAGCTCCAGCAATGATTCCGTGGTGAGACGAACCTTCTCCTCCCAGAACCAGATCGACGGCATTTTCGCCATCCCCGATGCCCAAGGGGATAGACAACTTCTCGGCGGTGGAAGCGGTAAAATATGGAGGACGGATCACGTCCTCAAACGAAAGTCCACGATTCTGGGCATCCGTGTATGTTTTTGCGTATTCGTCCACGAAAGTGCCCACACGATTTCGCCCCATTTCAGGCGGCGCGTTGATCTGTAGGTCATAGGGCTGAAGGACGCATTTCCCTCCCACGTACTCTATAAGGGAACTGTGCTTTGCGATTTCTCTCAAATGTTCATCCATACTTTCATATTTCGAGAACGCAATGCTGGGGTTGTGGCAGATAATCGTGTGAATGCCGCATTTCCCGCCATGTCCCAGGACGTTCAGTAGTAATTCCATGTTCCGACCGTCAAAATGACGGGGGAAATCGAATATGACCAGCAGCGTGATCGGCTCGGCGCGGCTGGGTGCATGAAGGTTGTACTCCACGATATTTTCAAAACGGTTTGCGAGCTTCTCCTGGATAAATTCATCCATCTGCCTGTTCAATTTCTTCAGACGGTCAACCATCGCATCTTGGGTGGTGTAGATTTGCCCATCGAAAATTTCGGGTAACTTTTGGCGGAAATCCAAAAATGGTGCGATGCTGTTTCCACGGTGTTCAGCGTCAAACACGCAGAAATTGACTTTCGCGACAGGCATGAATGACAAAAAGCTCCACATCACGCCATGCACTAATTTTTCGATTTGCGACCGGGCAAATTCAGGACAGGTGATGAGAAGGTTGTTCTTGACGCCAAGGCCAAAAATGGCCGGCAATTCGAATGTGGCGGCTTCAGATGAAATAAACCCCACTTTTAGTTTTGAAATAATATCACGGTTTGTAACTATGCTAAAAGGATACGATAGACTGCTGACGGGAATTGCCGCCGGAAAAGCCAAATCCGCTGATGGAGGTGCGCCAAACATTTTTTTGTAAGGTTCGATTCCGTTATTAACTGAGGTGATGGCTTCTTGAGCGTCGCAAAGATTTTCGCTATAAAACAATTTCTGAATTTCAGGATTCGACAAGGCTGCATTGCGATGGAATACGTCATAAAGAAACGAGTATTTACTCGCGTATTTAGTCAGATCTTTGCCAGTGGGGATCTCGTTCCATGTGACGTGCAGGTGGAAAAATAAAAGCATATCCACCGCCTGCTGGATGACCGCACATCTTTTTTCATGGTAAGGTGAAAGAGTATTTCCCTGTTGTCCTCCGGCAGGTGGACAGTATCCGATAAGCGCATAGACGCCACATCGGCTACCATTTTCGATGATTTGGTTAATCAAGGCTACGTTTTTTTCTCCCAAAACATTCGGGGAGTCCAGTACAACGAGAACCTTGATCTCCGGCGCTTCCCCTGAAGCGCTTTCGGGACATTCAAACAAATTGCTGCCTGCATCGCCAAGCCTGAATCGAAGAATAGCTTGAATATGACCGTTTAACTTCTCCAAGCTTTCTTCCACACGATCCTTGGATGTAACAATCCCGCCATCAAACAATTCCGGCCGTTTTGCAAGGAAATCGGCGAATTGTGACACGCTTGCTCCCTGTTTTTCCGTGTCAATCACGGTGAAAGCCAAACGCGCGACCGGAACGGACGCTATAAAGCTCTGCATGATTGAGCTTATGAAACGGTTCCTCAAGGCGTCGTCCGCCGTATGTTTGACAAGCAGGTTCAGGTCGCTTTTAAGGGAGAAAATGAGTGGAAATCGTAAAAGTTTGCCATGCGCTACAATGGCGGCGCATTTGTCCTTAATCAGCGAAAATAGCACTTTGGAATTAACAAACAACTCTAGTGGGTAGTCTACATATCCGGCGGCGACCGTTCCGTCCCAGTCCTGATGTCCTATTGTTATTCCAGAGAATTGATGCGGATAGAGTTCGTTGGCGATTTTCATGGCATGCAACAATCTGTCTGGCAGGATATTGTCCAGTTGTCGGCATATTTCGTCGGCCGCAGCCTCCACGTCATTTTCGTACCGTTTATTAATTTCATCCAATTTCGCCTGATATTTGGATTGAATGACGCTGGTTTTATTCGCATGGCTGACGTTGAATGATTGGATGGAATCGCCGACTAGCTCCTGGAGATTTTTATCGACTTCGGCCAGCATTTTTGCAAGCGTGTTCTTCAGGACAATCAATTCCACATAATCCTGCTTCCGCTGCCCCGAAAAAAGATAATGGAGGTTGTCCATCATACCTGGTTTGGTTTGACGGTACTTTGCCGCGATCTTTTCGAATTTATCCTTGAGTGTTTTCAGGGCGGCGAAGGGGTCCGTCTCGCTGGATGTGGAAGTGTCGTTTTGGCGTGTTAATAGATGCGATTTATCCGCTCGTGTTTTTGCGTAGTGTTTGTCCGCTGCCGCAATGGAAGATTCCAACGCTCCCACTTCTCGGTACAGTTTTTCTGCCCCATCCTTCAAAGATGCAGCCTTCTTTCTGGTTGACGAGATACTATCCTCTCGCTCCTTCGCCGCATTCTTCATGAACTCGTCGCGCTGTTCCGCAAGCCGTTGTTTTGAAGCATTGAAATTGCTCCATAACTGCTGTATCCGCCGGTCGGATTGTTCAGCGAAAGCGTTGATGTTTTTTATCAACCCAAAAATTGCTTGATAGGTCAGCTTATTTATTTCATTATTTCTCATATTTGCATTTCTTACCGCATTTTTTGGAGAACCCTACTTTTAACGACGTGGTAACTTGAAGCGGATAGCTGAATATTTCCACCATCTCGCCGCCTATTTGCGGATCGCTGGTGTTGCAAGCGAGGGTATATTGCGTGAGACGCCCCAGCAGGCGAGGAATATAACCTTCGTGGCCGGCATTCAAAATGTCGAGAATCAGCTTGATTCCGATGGTGGTGACGAAGTTGATATCCACCGATATCCCAGGCTCAAACTTCGTTGTTTCGGTGATTTCCTGATTGGAGTACACATGGTGGTTGGCTTCCGCACGGGCGGAAATTGTGCCTCCGTCACCCAAAGCGCATTCGTAGCAGGGCATGCCTTTCCCCGGCATGTGATAAAATATTTCACCGGCGAACGCTCGCTCCCAAAATCCTATGGAAATGAAGGATGCCTGGTAGTAAATGCTGATCCTGTTCGTGTAGATATCGGCGATACGATTGTCCGCACAACCGACGAAAATAGTGTCACCTGCCTGACAGAATGAATCCAATGTGTTTTTGGGAAGGTTCTGGATGATCCCCTCAAAGGACGTCACCGATGCTCGCGGATTGATGTTCAGTATCTTTCGCCTCAACGAGTGGACCTTCAGGTTGCCTACGTCCTCGATCCCGCACTGATGGCGGCAGACATTGTGATATTCCAGAATGTCCGCGTCAGCCAGGACAAAGTGCCCCACGCCCGCCCGCGCCAATTCAAGAGCAACCAGGCTGCCAACGGACCCGCATCCACAAATAACCGCCCGCTTGTTTTTCATCACATCGGATTCAAGGATGCCGCTGTTGCGGGAGAATATCTTTTGATACAGGCTATACGCCTCGCAACTTATCTTTTTCCCATAGCTATAAAATTCAATGCCCGTGTCGGTGATTACGCCGCACAGTTGGCTCTTGTTGGGAGCACTGCCTTTGGCCAGAATCTTCCCGAGTGGATCGCCATCACGCCGCATCTCGGCGGGAAATACATTGAAGATGCCCGATCCTTTGTAGTAACGGCCATAAAGCATCCCTTCCTCCGACATTTTCAACTGCTCATCGGAAATGAAAACTGTTTTTTGGGGCGAAGTAATATCCATCATCAACCTTCCTGTCGCTTATTACCCAATCCCAAGGCCCGCATTAACTCGGTCTTAAACGCGGTATCCGGAGGTTGGTAATCGGCCAGTAATTCAGCAAAAAAACCTGGCGCATACTGGTATAAATTGTCACCATATGAAAATACGACCTGTTTTTTGTGGGGAAGATAAATGAAGTGAACTTTGGTGACGACGTTATTCCCTCCCCGATGTGACAGGCACAACGTGCCTCCACCCTGCTCCACGTTCAGAGCGAGACCACGCTTCTCAGAAAAATAGGAAATGTCGTCCAGTAGAGAATCTATAAGGATATCGCGGTGTTTGTCAGCTTCATTCAACTTCATATCTGCAGCGGTTATGACGTATGGAAGTGCTTTGAATTTCGACTTAACGCCCTCAAGCAAACGCTGGAAATCCGCTTTGGGCCTCGCGGCCTGACTATTGGTAGAATGAGGTCGCTCCATGTAGCCGTTGATATATGCTAGCAATTGCTCCTCTTTTTTCATCTGAAGCAGATGGCCGGGGATATGATCGTCGCCAACTTGATACGTTATTTTCGCGTACCGCAGCGGCCACGCCACATGATACGGTGTCACGCGAAAATGAGGATCAAGATTTACCAGAACAGAGACTGCGCCGTTGGGAGATAATTTCGCGTAATCGGAGTTGGTTCCGTCATCCGTGGACGAAAATTCGTCAAAAGAACCCGGATGGCGATGCCAAAGTCCTATCAGCCCCAATTTAGCCTGATACAATTGGGCAATCTTGTTTATCAGGTGCTGCGTGTATTTTTGGTCGTACTCGAAATAGGCCGCTTGAAAAATAGACTGTGGGCCGGGGTCTATCGACTCGACCACATACCAATTCCCTTTTTCATAACATCCCAGGAATACGCCGCCCGTCTCGGTTTTGATCTTCTCGGATGTTTCCGCCAGGATCGACAAATACGCGCGGTTGGAAAATATAACTTGCATGTCAAGCCTCCGTCGATATCTGCCGTGATCTGGCTATGACTCCAATGCGTCGACCAATCAATACACACCTTCCCTGGCCACATCATCGCTGATCTCGCCATTCAACCACATCTCGCACAGAAGTATCCATTTGCATGCCCAGCTAAGTGAGGAGGCGGCGGACGTGGACCGAGTTTGGGAAGCCTTGAAATATTTCGGATCAGCCGTGCAGATGAAGTATTCCTCATTGCGGCCAAAATTGTCGCGATAAATGTGCGGCAACCCTAACCCCAAACCCTTGTCGTTGTCGATCGGCAACTGCTTGGCTATATCTTTCAGGCGTGGTTTCACCGGAAGAATCTGGATAGAGCCGCCGAATCCTTCACTCTGCGGATGGTCATTCTTGTAGATCAGCATCAAGTCCCAGACCATCCCGCCCTTGCCGGTCGGCTGCACCTTGCCACGCCAGTATATCCGGCCCGATCCGTCCTCCAGCTTGTACAACTTGAATGCCGGGAAGAACTTCGCCATCGCCATTTTTTCGCCATCCAGCAGACCATGATCGTTTTCATACCAGTAAAAAGACATCGTTATTCCCCCCTCGCCAGTTTTCCATTGGGCACCTGAATGGCGGTGTGCCCCTGTTCCGCCGCCTCATCCTTGTACTCAACCTCGCCGGAAGGTGTGACCACGACGTCTTCTCCCGACCTTAATGCCTCCGCCAAAGCGCGGCGTCTGGCCGCTACAGCATCAGCGTCACCCGAAGGATTGTTACTCATTTTCAAGTCTCCTTAAATTAGGTGTTTTTGTTCTTGCCCGTAAAATGAACCACTGCGTCAGTATTTCCGTGCTTCACCGTTTTCAACTCACGTCGTCTCGCCGCAATAGCCGCCGCATCCTCCGTATCGGTGCGAACCTCATCCGAAGGGATGCGGCAGCCTACACTTTCCTCTTCGCGCGGCGACGATCCGCCGCCCAATTTCTTGAAGATTCGTGCAAACAGCGACTGACGTTTTTTCTTGATAACAGAACTCATGTTACCTCAAAAAAAAGCATGGCTATTTTCTAAACATCAGTTTTCCTGTACTATGTCGTCGATGTAATCGAGTGGCCCTACTTGTACCAGCTCTCTCTGGCATTTTGGGCAACGCTTTAAACCCTTGCGATATCTTTCCTGACAATACGAACATCGCATGCAGCATTCACTTTTCATGCTATCACTTAATTCACTAACTCTAGCCATAAATTTCTCCTAAAAATAGAAACTATAAAATTCCGTTTCGACACAGTGTCGAAAATCGGTCTTTTACGCGGCCTTGTTTCTCGGATTCTTCACGGGATCGAAACTTCTAACGATTTCGCCATTGGCGGCGATCTGCACAACACCCTTGCGAAGTTCAGCCTGAGCCGCCTTCTCGCCTTTCTTCAAAACGGATTGAGCATAGCTGTTGTCAAACAACGCGCTGCCCTGCGAAGCCAACGTCGTCAGATCAACGCCCTTGTTGTTTTCCATCGTTTGCGTATAGGCAAAATAATCTCGCATTTCGCGAAGCACACGAGAATCATTTTCGATAATTCTATTAGCTTGGCTTATTTGACCCATTCGCTTTAAGAACCGGAACAAAGTGATAAGTGGAGAAAACAGGAGCGTAATGAACGCCCCAATCCAGTTCATTTCCCCGTCTTTCTGATAGTCCTGGTATATTGACTTAATAATTGTTCCTAAAGAACCTCCAATTGCAGCACCGAACAAAATGCCTAGCAATACGCCCCCTGCTCCGCCATCTTTAGAATTAGCAGCTCCGATCATCAAGCCAAAAAAGCCAAAAATGACCATCCCAACAATCATCCAGGTCCGTTCACCTCGCACACGTTTCCTGAACGATCCGATCTCGGCCACATTCATCGCCACCAACTGCGTGGTGCAGTCATAGCACAACGCCTGACCGGCATACTCGCCGCTGGAAACGCCGTAAAGATCAAAACAATTCCCGCAAATACCTTTCCCACATTTGTTGCATTGCGCCACCGCATCCTGCGACTTGTGGTGATAACACGACATCGTTGCCATTTTGAATTTCCTTTTTGAAATTTATAAAACTGAACTTGTCGGCATAAGGACCGTTCCCTATGTCGCCTTAACGCAAATAATTCACCACCTTGTCCAAAACGGGCTTCCACATCTCACGGAACCAACTATATTTCCCGAAGAAACGGACCATCATCGGGCTTATCGCATAATATGTTCGAATAAAAATCCTTCCGAACAACGACCGGTACAGCACGTCATCACGGAATCGTCGAAGCACCAACACCTCAGTGCTGTCGTAAGAACCATAGACACAGGTTGCGATGTAGCATCCGCCGCTTTTTGCTGGGGGGGATTGCGGCAGCCCCATTTCCTCCAACATTTCCTTGGCTCGCTCATCTCCCAACTTGGCCGCTTCGCGTACCAGAGCGATTCCCTTCGCCTCGTTTGCACTGACTCCCATGCCTTGAATATAAAAAGCGCCCAATCGCGCCTTCGCATTTGCATGGCCTTCGTTAGCGGCCTGTTTCAGCCAGTAGACCGCTTGTTCAAAATCCGGATTCGTTCCCTGCCCAATGATGTAGCAAACCGCCACACTGTGCTTGGCTTCGGTGAGGCCGTTCTCCGCCGCCTTCTTGTGCCAGTAAAATTGCTTGTCGTAATTAATGGGAGTTCCCGTGCCGTTCTGATAGCAAACCGCCAGGTTGAACTGCGCGGATGCAAGCCCTTGTTTTGCGGCTTTTTCTTCCCAAAGGAAAGCCTCCTCATTCTCATCGTATGCCCTTAAACCACTCGCCAGTTGGCTCTGCGCCTCCGCATGGCCCAGTTCCGCCGCCTTTTTGATCCAGTGCATCACCACTTTGATGTCTTCATCAAAATTATCCCTGGTTTTCGCCAGTTCAGAATACGCTTGGGCATACTGATACATGGCTTCAACATCGCCGGATTCAGCTTTTTTCAATAGTTCGCGCGAGGGCATATTTTCATCCTTATCACAATCAAAATTTAATACGACTGTAGTAATCTATAGCGGAGGCCAGTTTTTCTAGTTTCGGCTGCGCTGTCCGCAATGGCTCGACGGGCCGCTTGATCTGTTGGGCGATCTTCTGCACCAGCGAGCGGAACTGCTCGCCTTGCGCATCATCCCACGCCATTGCAGCCACCGTGTTAAGCCTGCCAGCGGCATCATCGAGGGTGTTGGCCGTTTGGTTTAACTCGGACATTATCTGCCTTATTCCTTGCGAATTTGCATGAATTGAGGACATGACTTATCTCCTAATCTAAATAATAAAATGTTTACGCTTCATCGTACTCACGGATCGCTTTTTCGATATCGAGCAGTTTCCCATAGCAAATCTGCAATTCCTGAACGGGTGAACGCAATGCCCCAGTGCATTCGTTCACAATATCGCCGAGTTGCCTGTACTTGTCGTCTTTCCAGTCACTTCCTGCAGCCTGGTAGCGAGCCCCCAACTTGTGCTCCGCACTACTCAGAATATCTATGGCGTTCAGACAGAAGGTCTGTGCCTTTTTGACGGTTTCCAACGATACTTTAGCCATATAAATTGCTCCTGTTCTATCCGCCTAAATACGCTTCAACGGTCGTAATACATTTATTCACATTGCCTGCGTGCCCGGACATCTCTGATGCCGTCCGCATCTCAAACGATCCTGCGGCTGAAAGCAGCACGTCCATGTTCGCGTTCATCTTCACCAGGGCTACCCTCATCCGCTCCTGCTTGTCCTGCAACCTATTCAAAAGCACTTCGACCTCGCAAAGATCGCGCTCTTTCCTCGCCTTCTTCGTTTTGACTTCCTCGGTCTCTCGCTGCAGCCGCAAGATACGCCCTGTCAACACGGGTATCTGGTCCTGTAAGTGAACTATTTTCGACTTGACCTCGGACAACTGCCCCTGCAACTTGCGAATCTGTCTCAGAATCCCTTCTTTCACTTCACCTTCCGCCCGTGCAGCTGACTCCTCCAGACTCGCTATCCACTCTGCCAACGAATCAGCTTGCTTCTGCTCTTGCTCCAATTGACCTTGCACTATCTCCAGTTTCTGCTCCGTTAACCTTTTCTCGTCGATCTTCCGGTTGATCGTTTCCGTCAAACTTTGAATTTCTCCTTTCAACGTCTTGATCTGAGACACCACGCCATCTATCTGGTCACCGATTCTTCGCATCTCGATGTCAGCGGATTGTGAAACGTCGGCCACATGCTGCCTCATCCTGCCAGATAAGCCGGAAATATCCGTCTGGTAGTCCTGCAACGCAGTCTTTACTTGCACGAGAGCGTCCATCGATACGCTGGCTTCAGACATTTTCTGTTCACCTCGCTATATCTTTTCCGCAGCAATTGAAAAAAACTACCTATACCGAAGCAGGCATCCTCTCCTCTTTCGATAACCACTCTCGCCGATTTAGCCAGTTCGCCAATTCGCGTCTTCAGTGAGCCGTATTTCGAGTCTTTCCAGATACTTCCGGCCCCATTGACTTTCTGCCCTAAAACTGCCGTGGAACGATTGAATTCTTCAAGTTGTCTTTTGAGGGCAGATCGGTGATCAGGCAGGTAATGAGCGGTATGGTCAGGAGTGGGTTTCATGGCTTCGCGGGTCAAATCCCTACCGTTCTGACGCACTTCGCGCCGGTGTTCCGCGAATTGCCCTACTCCATCTATGACATTCTGATAGCGTTGTGCATTTTCCTCTAATGTCGCCGGATTGTTTAACAGCGTGGTTTGAAGCATCTGCGCAGACGTCGGATCACGCCTGAAAAGTCCAGCGAGAGCGTCACCATATACTGTCACACAAGCGGCTGTCGTTGCTGTCCATCCAGGTTTACTCATTTTCCCTCCTCACCTCTAATACCGCGTAACGTGAACTCGGAACGATGTCGACGAAGGTAGGCCGATGATGGCGTCGTCGCGACCACGGTTGAATATGCCCCAGTCGGAACAGCGATAGGTGTCTTAAAATCAGAAGCGTTGTCAACAACCATTTTACGGTCCTCCACATTAGCAGCAGTTTCAATCAACTGATCTTTCTGAGTGTATCTTTGAGGGCATCCACCTGCCGCTGGAGTTCCTTTACCTGGGACTCTTTCGCGGCGAGCGACTCGTTCGATACGCTGGGGTCATGAAGCCGCTTCACTCTATTGGAGATATTGATCGCTTCCGCCCTGTGGGAAGTGCCTTCCTCGGTTTGTGCTATCAGCCAGAGGGCTTCGCGTTTGAGTGAATCCAATTGGTTTTGCAGAGCCCTTGACCGGGCCTCTTCGGCAGCCAATCGAATTTCCACGTCGTTTAATTGTTGCTGTTGTTGATGCAGAGCCCCGTAATCAGGTCGCTTAAACACACTGTGCGTGACGCAACCTGTCGAAAAACCAAGAACACAAATCGTTGTGATGAATGCGGCAAATCTCATTTTGACTCCTTGTTCCGTTTCTTTCGTAGCAGAAATAGTTCCGAACAATAAACGTTTGCTCATCCGGCGGACGGTGCGGTTTGATTTAGCGTTTCCAACTCGCTGATAGATTTGGCCAAGCGGCTCTTTTGCGCCTTCAAGGCTTCGATTTTTTGATCGAGTTCGGCGTTTTTCTCCTTGGCGTCAATTTCGCCTTCCTTCGGATTATTCACCGCATTCTTGACCTCTTCGACTTCTTTGATTTCTTCCGCCAGTTTCGAATCCGTTTTTCTCGCACTTGTAAGTGATATTTGAATGTGCTCGCGGTAAACCCTAGTGGCTTCCGGCTTACCCCCCAGGTCGTTCCTCACGCTTTGGAAACTGGAAATGTCATTCTGGAGGGTATCGTTGTATCGGCTGACCGCGTCCAACCGTGCCTGGGCCAAATTAATGCGGTCATTCAACACCTCCATGTCACGCATGTATGCTTCTCGCTGAATTCGCACATGCATACCCCACGCATAACCCTTGATCACGCCTCGAATGGCTCCTCTTGCGATTCTCCGCTGCATCATTTCATTCGATTCACCACGAATCTTACTGCCTACACCTTCAATCGTACCTTCAACAATTCCTCCGAAAATAGCGCCCTGAATCTCTTCGGGAATATCCAAGGTCGCTTTGGGTACCTGGACTCCGTCCACCATGACATAACTGGTGGTTGCACATCCACCCAACAGGGACATGAACATTGCCGCGATGCAACTGAAAAGTACGAGGGTACAGCGTCGAGAGATCATTTTGTGACTATCCTTTCGTCCAAAAATCTTGATGAAATCGCAGAAAACGCTCTGCGAACGCCCTGTCGCGATGGATGTCGGTTGGGGCTTGCAGTCTGTGTATATGGCATGGTTTCTCAAAGCGAGCCTCCCCCTGCTTTTAATGCCCGCTCTTTTATGGTGTTGAATTGAAATTCGAGCGTTCTAACGTTTAACGGCGGAGAATTGTAATGCTCACGAACGATCTGCGACCAAATGGCAGCCTTTGCCGTGGGCAGTGTGGCTTCATGGTCCGCAAAAGCCGCCGTCACGATGTCAGCTTGATAGTGTTTCAGTTGCCCCAGTCTGGCCAGATACTCCGTAGCCGCGTTCGACGCGTTGAGCAACTTCGTTTCCGCTTCTTGCTCCATACCGCCGTCCTGCAAACCCCTCGCAGCGGTTTTGCTGAAGACCCACTGATGCAAATGAAGGCAGGCTCCTTTCAGGACTGTCTGGCAAGCGGCTATATCAGCATGTCGATTCGCCGAAGATTGACTTGCAGATGTCACAATATCCTGCCCGCGGCGAGCGCCATTGTTTTTTAACCAATTCATGATTTTCTGATCTGGCGTATAACCCCCTATTCCGAATCCATTTATCGCATGGTCCAGAGGGGTCCGCCCATTGTCGTCCTTTGCATTGATATCTGCCCCCTGTTCCTTGAGCCACTTGAGCACTTCCAGAGACCTACCTTTTGCCACATAATAATGCATGGTAGTATGTTCGCAACGTGCGCCATTGTCTTGTAGCCATTTCACGGTTGGATTCTGACCTAGTTTTTCATCCCATCTTCCTAATTCGTCTATCGCACGGTCCAGAGGGGTCCGCCTATAGTCGTCCTTTGCATTGATATCTGCCCCCTGCTCTTTGAGCCACTTGAGCATTTCCAGATGTCCGCTCTGAGCCGCGTAATGCATAGATGTTTGGCCACCGGTTATGTTATGGTTGGCTGGAGTAACTGTTGTGGCATGGATGTCGACACCCTGCGATTTAAGCCATTTCATGACATCCAGTTGTCCAGCGGAAGCCGCGAAATGCAGAGGGCGCAGGTCGCCTTCTGATGTCGCGTTAATATCGAATCCCTGTTCTTTCAGCCACTTCATCGCCTCCACGGACCCGCTTCTGGCAGCCAGTTCTACCAACGTAACATGACCGGGACGGCATGTCGTTTTTTTGAGGTCTACCCCCTGCTCTTGAAGCCATTTCATGGCTTCCACACGCCCACTCCATGCCGCCATAAATAGCACTGGCGTGTCGGCCCCTCTGCTTCTTGCATGAATATCGGCTCCCTGTTCCTTAAGCCACTTCATTGCCTCCACATGCCCGCCTCTTGCTGCCTGATGCATAGGAGTTCCTCTGCCCGCCCCAGAATCAATTTGCACATTGATATCTGCTCCATGATTCTTCAGCCATTTCATTGCTTCAATCTGGCCGCCCAATGCCGCGCAATGTATGGGAAGCCAACCACGGTTATTCCAGTGCATGCTTTCTGTGTTAATATTTGCGCCATGTCTGTTTAACCAGATCATTGCCTCGACTTGCCCGGCGAAGGCGGCGAAATGCATAGGAGCCCAGCCGTCATCTTTGTTAAAACCAAGAGGTCTTCCGTAAGAGCGTTCAGTATAGTTCATTTCCGCCGTGAGGCACGAGCGATCATGTGCGAACAGTGTTTCCAGTACGTCCACGCGCCCTTCAGCAGCGGCGAAATGCGCCAACGTTTTTCCATTTTTATCTTTGTCGCCGATCCCCAGCCCCTTCGATTTCATCCAGCTAGCAATGGCTGGCGTCACCGTGGGCTGCGGTGGCGGTGGTGGCGATGGCCGTACCGGTGGCGGCGATGGGTCTTGATTGCCATCGCCAGTAACAACTTCGCTCGTTGGTGACTTCAGTAATCCCGACAAAACCATCCATGCTCCCGTAAGACAACCCAATGACAACACTACCGCGACGGCCACCCACACCATTTTAGGTTTTACCGTTGATTTTGCGGCGGCTTTAGATTGTGCCGATTTAGGAATTGCCGTTGTTGTAGGCTTTACTGCTTGAGCTGGCCTAACTGTCGGAGTTGTTTGTCCCCCTGTTCCCATTGTTTTCGTTCCTGTGGCTGTCACCCCTGTCCCTACTGTTGTGCCACGTCCTGTACTCACCGGTCCCGGAGCGGCGATAGGAATCTGCGGAAGAGACTTTTGAGTCGGTTGACTGCCAAGTATTGGGTAAAGATCTTTTGCGTTACGGGTAACTATTTGGCACCACGGACAATGTCCCATTGCCTCTAAAAACACATGTCGGTCGTTAGTGCATCCCTTTTTTTTAAGTTTTCCATTTTCCAAGATATCGTTCAAGATATCACACCATTCTTTTGCGCTAGGCCGATTTTGAGCGTCACCGAGAAAACTTCGATGAAACATGTTGCGCAAGTCTGGCGACAGACAGTCAAGGGAAGGTCTGGTTTTAGGGAATTTTTTTAACTTTTTTCCTAGCTTTAAATTAAAATACGTGTGTCCCGCCTTAAAGCTGTCCTCTGGGAAAACTTCGGTGTCGCTTAATTGGAAATAAGGATGTTCACCTCCCATTAATAATTCGAATATCAAAACGGCTAAAGCGAAGTTGTCAGAATGTGTAGTCCAACCGCTGTAATTTTTGATCTCTGGAGCCACATATTCAGGCATCGCTTTAGCGCATCTGTGTGTAAACTGACTCGATGGATCAACTATCTGGAATGAATCGGTGTCAATTAAGGTAACATACGCACGATCGGTAACCAAAAAATTTCCTTCGTTTGCATCACCGATTACATAATGTTTCTCATGGGCGTTCCTCATGGCGATAGCGAAGTTACGCGAGACGCCGAACGCATGCTCCCAAGTAAAATGAGGAAAAGAGGTTTTACGTTTATCTGGCTTAAAGGCGCATTGGATTTCCTTCCCATCGCCTTTCGGCATCAGATAGCCGAGTACATTCCTTTTAAGATTTTTTTTAGGCATGTCCCATAATAGGTCAATGGGCCAAGCGAATGTGAGATGGTTGTCTTGATTATAAGGCTGTACCGGTGGATGATCCAACATGTACTGAAGCTTTTGCGACTTTAGCTTTTGCGATTCTTGCCTTTTCTTCATGTCGTTTTCAGACGACCAATCAAAGATTTTTGCCACTAAATCTGGTTGATCAGTGTCATATACTTGCCCTTCTCCACCACCACCGATATAACCACGCGAAATCACAAGGGAATCATTTTTCCCCCTGTAACAAGTTGGCATAGTTTTGTTATTCATTTAACCAAACTTTCTGTATCGCTAATAGTGGCGTTTTGGTTGGTTTTTACATTAGCCCAAGAAACATTTTTCTTTTCACATATTCGAGTGTTACATTTTCGGGCATTCTCGGGGCGAACATATGGACAAGGGAAATGTGTCGCAACACAACATCCTCGCCACAGAGAATTTTTCTCGCCTGGTTGCGTAGTGTCGCTTGTAACAGGGGTTGGCAAACATTGATCTTGGCGGATGGCGAATACCATAGTACGATCATCGTAGTATCTTCTGGACACCTCTGGATCATTCAGATATGTTAGCAAGAAATCATCAATATCCTGTTTTGTTCCATGTCGCATTACCCAAGTTGCTCTCGTCAACAGCGCATCATCTTTGATAGCGTTATGAATGCGTTCTCGTCTTTCTAGTCGAATACAAAATAACATATCCTTCAACCAATCAGACGACAGGCAAACCATATGAGGATTGAAATTACGGTCAGATATGACCTGTAATAAGCTCGACGCTTCCGATTCTGTGATGAACCTGGTTGCGCCATCGTTAGACTCATCGTGATGGCCTTGAAGTACCACGTCAAAGGGACTGTCCGGTTCTGCACGTGTGAAGATAAAAGAATCGCCAATTTGCATAGCATGAAATCCTTGATCTCCAACATAGGCGGCCGCTATTGTGCAAGATAACCTTTCCAGAGGAGGAATTTCGCCCTCCACGGTGTCCAAACCGAGACGATCCGCCTCACGTTTTAGCTCTTCTTGCGATTCGACGATGAACTGTCTTGCTTGGGATTCAAAGGCTTCTTCTCGGTTCCAGCGGTTCGAAAAAAAGTCCAAGGCCAATCTCGTCATCAAATCAGCACCTTGGCCCGAATGCGTATACTCTTTGCTGCCTGCTCCATCGCAAACGACTAATACTAAGCCGTCAGGTAGTTCCAGAACACCGCAACGATCTTGATTTATTTTGGGCACGCCATTCCGATTTCCAGCTACACTGCATAAAGCATGATGATATTTGAATTTATCCATATTGCACACTTAAACTAAAATCCGTCTACTGGTGATATTAATTGCTAAGTATTGGTTTTTGTTCGGTCGCGGTTGGATTACGACTGGCTGTAGATGCAAATTGAAGCAATTTTGTAAACGTACCAGGATTGTCGCTGAGGGTATACACGGGCTCTTTAGGTGGGGTCAGTTTCTCCATGATAGATCGGTTAATGTTGCCCACACCAAAAGCGTAGAACCAGCAACCTCCTCTAGCTTGATATTCATGGAACTTCTCAACAGCTGTTTGCCAAGGGCTATCGCTGTCAGGTTCACCATCTGTTATTAGAAATACCCAAGAGCGGCTGTATTTGATGTCTTGATCCCATGCGTCTTGTTTTCGGTCTTTAAGCCTGTCGTATGCAAGTTGTAATGCCTGCCCCATAGGCGTACCACCATTGGCACGAAGTGAAGGCGGGTCGAATTCTGAAATATGTTTAAAACCATGAGCGACATCAGCGGCACCACCAAACGTCACCAGCAGAATTTCCACCGCATCTTTCGCTCTGTCATCGGCTTCGATATCTGCTTTTAGGCGAGCGATGCCTCTGTTGACTTCATCAATCGCTTTTGACATTGAACCAGATACATCCACTACCAGCACGCAATGGACTCGTTTTGCCACATTGTCTGTATCCTGAACAGAATCGCTACTACGATCAGAGGGGTTTGACATAGAATCACTCCTTTTAGAAAAATTAAAATGAAGGCCAACAATCAGCACACGATGTTGCGGGACGGACAAAAACAAGCGGTGGGAGCAGGGTAAAATCAGTCCCTTTCTTCTTTTTGTTGCCGTCGCTCATCGCTTTTTCTCCTGAATACAAAATATTTACATATTTCGACTAAATGATTATCCACCCCACTCGTGGCCACAGTCATGGCAATACCAAATGCCGTTTTCCTTGTCGGTGTCCGTCCTACCGCATTTCGGGCACGGTTTTCCTTTTTCGGTCGCCGACGTTACCGACCATCCAATAAACACGTACATGCGTTTCTCCTTTTCGTTTTTCGACAGGCACGCAGTATCAAAAAGTACACCTTTTGATAATGGTCCACTCTCGACAGAAACAGAGGTTTGAGGGAGCTGAAAGAGCGTAAGACGGAGCGTTTTCCCCAAAAGTTTCAGGGAAAATCGCGATATGCTTGACTAAACACGAATTTTCCGGCAAAATTATTCCCACATCGAACTGTCAAAAGGTGTACTTTTTGATACCGCGCGTCTCGAATGTGCGGGATCAGAATGAATTACCAGATGTGCGTGACGCGAGCACTTTGCCCGTGTTTGACTGGTATTGGCTGGTATATGTGAAATACCCCGGAATGACGGGGGTTACTTTTTAGAGATGAGGATCGAGATATGTCAGCATCCAAAGAACAGATCATGAAAATGGTTGAGGCTATTCGCCAAGCGGGTTTGGAATTGCCCGCCGAATTGCGAGAGGAACTCAATAATCTGCAGAACCCGGTTTATAACCTGGCATTTGTCGGGCGTTTCCAAGTGGGGAAGACCACCGCGATCAATCGCGTCGTGCTCAAGAGCGAAGTGCTGCTTAAAGAGGGCATCGGCCTGTGCACGACCGCAGTGGCAACCAAGGTGCAGTACGGCGAGAAACCGCAACTCACCGTTATTCCCTGGGTCAAACGCACGGAAACCATGACTCAAGATGGCCAGAGCGTACAGGTGGAAACCAAGGATGGCCCAGGTACCCCTGTCACCATCGACAATCCCACCAAGGAAGAGATTGCCCGGTACACAACGGCCAACACCGAAGCCGAACGTCTCGTTCTGGCGGAAAACACTTACTCGGTCGAATTGACTTGGCCGGCCGAGAGCCTCAAGAAGTATATCCTCATCGATACCCCGGGCGTTGACGACACGAATACGGCGTTACTTGATGCGACGACGTACCGGATCGTTCCCTCAGCGGATGTGGCGATCCTGGTCGTCGGAGCCAGCAGCATGACCGAGCATGAGCGCAATTTCCTGCGAAGTCGCATCCTTGATGCAGGCATTTCGCGGATGATGATTCTGGTTTCCTACCAGGCAGACAAGGATCGTAAGTCGCCTGAGGTTCGCGGTCAGATACTCGATCAGATTCGCGCGGATCTCAGGCTCATCGGTCGCGAAAACATTCCCGTGCGAATGTTCTGCTACGATCCGAAGGTCCAGGGCGACATCCTCAACACGCCCGAATCCATTGAAAAGGCCATCGTCGAATTTGCTGACGCCAACGCTGCCGCTGGCCGGATCGAGAAACTCCACTACTTGTTACAGCGTCAACTGGTCTTGCATGCCACGACTCTTAGCGCCCAGATTGCGATGGTTGGCAAGTCCGTAGCGGATCGCAAAGCCCTGCGGGAAAAGTTCGACGCCGCCGCCATTGACCTTCGCCAGAAATACGACACCCTTTCGGATCGCTTCAGTATGGATACCCGACGACTCCAGCGGAAGGCCGGCGACCGTCTGACGAACGCCTGTGAGACGATCGGCGACGACTACATCAAAGGGTTTGAAGACTGCAACACTCTGACCGAAGCCCACGGACGCCTCAGTAACGCCGAGAATCTCATGAAGCGTCCTTTCGAGGATGCCATCACCAACGTCTGCCAGGAAATTCGAGAAGAAATAGCAAGAATACTGCAAGGCTACAACGCCGAGCTGGCCAAGGCAGCCGATGGTATCCGCACCGTGATGCAAGTCGATATGCACGTCAACGGCGGCTGGCTCGCCAAGTTCAATCCCAACCTGGTTGTTCTCGCTGATTATGCCCTTTCATTGTTCGTTCTGCCCGGCAGTATCGTCAGCGATGTCATCATCCGCTTCCTCGCCGGAAAAATCCCGTTCATCAAGAAATTCGTGCCTGCCAACATCATCAAGAATATGATGGTCAGCACCATCAGCAAATCAGTCAAACAACAGATCGCTGAGATAGGCGATAACTTGCGCGTGCAACTGGGTGAAACCTTCGAACGCGTCGAACAGTCGATCAAGCAGGAATTCGCGAGCCTCTACCTGAAAGAAGTTCAGCCGATGCAGGAAGCCGTCGAGCGTGCCGAGGCTCAGGAGACCAACGTTGACGTAGCGGGGCTTACTGCCAAGCGCGATGCCATCGCCACTTTGATCGAAAATACCTGATCAACTCTCGGCCGCCGGGATTTACTCTCCCGGCGGCCTTCCACCTCGCCATATTTTGGAGAAGTCTGATGCCTATTGAAATGCATAATGCCCTTTCGCTGAGCCAGGATGTGGTTGACCGCGAGGTCATCCATCCTGAAGATCGCGCTGCGTTGCAATCTCTCCGCGAATTGCCTGCCTTCGATACGCTGGTCAAGGCCCTGATGAAAAACTTCACCGAGGAGACGATTCGCGGCACCAGCCTCGCCCAAAAGATCCGCCTTGGCCCTAACCAGTTGTCCGACGTCTACAACCTCCTGCCCCCTATCTGTCGCCAATTGGACATCAAAGAACCGGAATTATACTTGGAGATGAACCCCTTCCCCAACGCCTACACGATCGGCGATACGCGAACTTTCGTCACCATTACCTCCGGCCTTCTCGAATCGCTGGAGACCGAGGAAATCCAAGCCGTTCTGGCCCACGAGTGCGGTCATATCCGCTGCCGCCACTGTCTGTATCACACCGTGGCCGTCGCCATCAAAGGTATTGCCAAAAGCGCACTGCCCATCCCCGCTATCGCATGGACCCCCGTCGAGTCGGCGCTCTATGCATGGTCCCGCGCCAGCGAACTCTCCGCCGACCGCATCGCCGCCATCAGCGTCGGTTACGCCAAGCCCGTCATCAACACCATGATCCGCCTCTCCGGCGGTTCCAAGGCGATCACCGCCCGTATCAACGTTGACGAATATATGAAACAGGTCAAGGACTACACCCTCCTGCGCACACGCGATGAAGTCAGCGACCTCCTGCAGACTTTCGCCACGGCACTGCGCACCCATCCATTCCCCGCCATCCGCGTCAAGGAAATCATTGCCTGGTGCAACAACGCCAAGTTCCGCCGCTTCGCAAAGGCCGTGGGCTCGGTTCGCTGCACCAAGTGCGGTACCGTCCTCAAATCCACAGACCTGTTCTGTTCCAACAAAAAGTGCGGCCTTCCGGTCTAACACAAAACTCGCAGATCACAAATCATCGTCATGCAAGATTTTACTTGTAAGTTCAGATGCTCAGTATGAAATATGAAAGGTGAACATCTCATGCCCATGCAACCTGACGTCTACACGGAACGCCGAGACACTCTGGTCACCTTGCTCAAGGCAGTAATCCGCGAAGTTACGACCATCGAGTCCGAGCACACCTCGGTGGAACTCGATACTTTCATCGCCAACCGGGCTAAACTGGACAGCGTGGTGAAGAGAGTACGTGAAGACCAATTCAAGATCGTGTTGGTGGCCCGTTTCCAGGGCGGCAAGTCGACGTCCTTCAACGCGATAGCCGACGGTCGGGTGATTTCGCCGATAGGCAATTCCGCCATCAAGTGCAGCGCCGCAGTCATTCGCGCTCACCACGTCGTAGACCCTGCCGAAGTCGGTGCCTACGTCACGTTGCGCAACGACAAAAAACTCGGAGAGATGTGCCGCGAATCTCTCGGTCGCGAGGTCCACTTGTCCGATCCCGAGGATCACGCGAAAGCGATCAAGGAACACCAGGAAAAAATCAAAAACTGGCTCAAAAATCGTGGGGATCTTAATGAGGAGGAGCGTGAACGCCTCCTTATTTCAGGACTCGTCCTGCATTTTTATGGCAGTCCTGCGCATGCCAAGCTTCGGCTCCGGGAGCATGAAGCCGGGGTCATCCGTATGTCGCTGGATGAGGTCACCCCGTTGGTCCGTTTCCCCAAGGATTACGGGCCGCGCTATTCGGACGGCGATCCATCACAGTTCCGAGCAGAAGAGATCCTGTTTCCTTTTATCGCCGATGTCCTCTGCAAACTCCAGTCGGAAAACCTCCAATCCATCGGTGCGGCGGTCACGGACTGCCCCGGCCTTTTTGCCAGCACCTACGATACCGACACCGCTCTCACCGCCATGATCGCAGCGGATGCCGTCTGGTACCTGCTGGAAGACAAAGGCCTCGGCGAGTCCGAGGACAAGGCCATTCGTATATGTAAGAAAATATGCGGGGACCGCCTCTTCTTCACGGTCAATCTCAGGGGTAAAAAACGTAACGCCATTGATGTCATTTTCCCCTCGATTATTTCCAGTATCAAAAACATAGGCGTTGAGATGAACAGCCAGGAATTGCGTCCTTATCACGCACTGCTGGCACTTCTGACGATGCAGGGCCACGCGTTGCTGGATGGTAGCGCGGACAAATCGGTCGGGCCGTTCCTGCAAATGATGGCCAGAAATATGCAGTTCGACAGCCAAGCTCCGATCAAGGATATCTGGGGACTTGTGGCTGGCGAATGTCTCAACAATCTTCGCACTCCCGGGGAAGAAGAATTCAACAAGTTGCCCACGAAACTCAGCCGCGAAGGCATCGAGATTGTTCGCCGCGAATCAGACCTCAATGACATCTTGCCGGCAATCGAAAAATATGTGATTGACAAAAAATGGCGGGCCATCCTTATTGACAACGGCTCACAGAAGGCGACCGATTTTTTGCGACAAGTGGAAAGCGACCTGATAAGCCGTGAACGCAGTGGCGAAGAGAACGTGGAGAAACGCCGTGCGGAACTGGATGCAACCCGCAAAGCAATGACGGAATTCACCGATTTTGCCAATCAACAGTTCAGTGTACTGGAAGGGGAGGAGGGCGAGGGGATCGACAAACATTTGGCTGAGGATTTCTACAACGCCGCGATCCTCACCAAGGTGAAAGAGATTGCGGAAGATGCTTCTTATTCGATCTCCCAAAACACAAGCGTCTGGGAACTCATCAAGAAAACGTTTGTGCATGGAGGTAGTGTCAAAGACGTCATCGAACGCGAGTGCGGGGATGCGATCGAACATGCCATGCATCAGTCGTTAAAGCAAACCATCGCTGCTTGGCTAGCCGCAATTCTGAACCAACGCAACGATATCTTCCGTCTCCGCGTGGTGAAGCCTAGCGACCGCATCGCCAATGCCATTAAAAAACAATGGAACTCTAGTGGGCTACAAAAGGAATTCAAGATGGAACATCCCACCATCTATGTTCCCAATAGCCTCGACAGCAACATGCTCGCCTCTGCCAGTCGCGACATAGGATGCAGCACCGCGAGCGATATCGCGGAGGACGTGCTTATGACCACGATGGGGACACTGTTCACGTTCATGGTGAAGCTGGCGTTGAATGCGGTTGTGGCAGCAATTGTCGCCATATTGACGGCGGCGTGGAGGGCAGTTAAGGCATGGCTAGGCTGGGGCAGAACATCGCAGCAGGAGATCAAAGACAAGTTGATCGAAGAACTCAGCAAAACGTTTAGAGACAAACAAGAGAGTGTAGTTTCGGATTTATCTCGCGACTTGGCCTGCTTGCGTAAGGCCTATGTCAAAACGCTACGGCAAACCGTTGATGATCACATCCATTCGTGCAATGAGAATATCGAACAGACTGCGGCGATCCTAGACATGGATATTGAGAAACGGCGTAAGATCGCCAAAGAGTGCAGGCATATCCGTGAAAAGCATGTCGTGCCGGTTCGCACAAAGCTCGAAGAGTTCACCAACCAGACCATTGCCCTTGCGGAACAGCCCAATTCACAGACGGCGTCTGAACCCCTCGCTGCCGCCACATGATGTACCACCAAGTTCGTCCCCCCTCTACATGGAATCACTATGTCAAACCCCCAAAAACCCAATGTCGCGATCACCGGCTTGTATCAAGTCGGCAAATCCACCCTGATCAACTGCCTCATGGCCGACACGCTCGCCGAGGTGGGGAACGGACTCCCCACCAGCCATTCCATCAGCCGCTTCACCATCGGTGCCCCCGAACGAGCCGTACTCCGTGACAGGAATCGGCGCGTCGCCGATATGCCCTTGGACGCTTACCGCAAAATGCTCGTGAACAAAGAGCCGATTCCAAGGAATACCGACGCGGAGTTTGTCGTCAACCGTGATTGTCTGGCCAACATCAACCTCTGGGACACCCCCGGCCTGGACTCCACGGGGAAGAATGAGGCGGCAGACACCACATTGGCAACCAAGGCTATCGAAGATGCCGATTTTCTCATCGTTGTCGTTCCTAATGAGCAATTGAAAGAAACCACATTCACCACGATCAAGGCCCAGATTAAGACCAAGCCCTGCGCCATCGTGATGAATTGTAAGGACAGCGATCCCGAATCGGACCCCAACCGAGACGCCCGCCAGGCCATCGCTTCGCAGTTGAAGGTTGCCGGACTCCAGCCCGTTGAAATCCAAATGGGTCAGCCGGTGCTCGCCTGTAATCTGGTCTGGTACTGGTTGAGCGTGACGTCTCCCAATCCCGCCGTCAGCAAAGATGATAAGAGTATCGTCGGCATTCTTGAGGAACATCGTCGCAACATGCGACATTACTATAGTCGCCGCCCACCTGAACCCAGCGTCGAGGAACTTCGGCGTAAGAGCCATCTCGAACCCCTGCGAGATTTCCTCCTCGGTGACGGCTGGTCCTTCCGCACCATCCCCACCATCAGCGCCCTCGATAAAGCGTTCCACGACTGGCAGCACGATCTGTTCGCCACTTTTGACTCAAACAAAAAATAAAAGGAGTATCCCACAATGGCAGCAAGACTTTGGCGAAGAACCGTCCTGGGAGTTGGCGAATACTGCGGGATAGAGAGATACGAGATTCAGGCCGCCGAGATGAGTGATGTCGAAGCTGCCGAATCGAGTGCCAGAAGACACACTACGAGGCTCGTCGCATCCGTGGAAAGAGATGTCGAGTCCGTAAAGAACGACGTTCGTTTGATCGAGGAATCGGTCTCAGGCCACAACGATAAACTCAAAACTGTCGAAGCCAACAAGAAAAAACTCGCCGATCTCGAAGCCTCTATCAAAAGCCAGCATGACTCTCTCACCAAGAAAATTGACGGCGGCGGTTCGCTCCAGGCGATCTTCCAGCAGGTCTCCAAGGAGCACATCGAGCGTATGGAGAAGAAGACCGATGAACTCCGCCTGCAGGGCGAAAGCCTTGTCAAATCCGTGTCGTCCACTGTCAAGAAGCAGTCCGAAGCTTTTTCGATCACCGTGCAGCAAGCCACCGCCGATGGTGAAAAAATGCGAACTGCCATCAACGCCGATGCCACCCGCATCCGCGAGGAGTGTCAGAAGAGCATTACCCACATCACCGCCCTCGCTGCTGCCACCAAGTCTCATGTCGAACAAATTGCCACAGAAGCTACCCAGGCTATTTCCCAGGCAACAGCGAATCTGCAGCAGGAATCCACCCACATTACCGACTCGCTGGCCGACAGCGAAAAAAAGTTCACCGCCACCATCACCACCGCTACCGCCGACGCCTTCTCGCAACTGAACGCCGTCCGCGAGCAATCCATCGCCGAACTGCAACGCCAGAACGAACTCAACCGCCAATCCGCCCAAACGCTGATCGAATGCACCGAGCGCCTTCGCGTTCAGACCGATGCAAACGAAACTCGGTTGCATGAACTTGGCCGCCAAGGCGAAGAAAAACTCGTCGCTTCGCTGGCCATCTGCGAAACAAGTTTCGCTGCCACTACCGCCGACGCCCTCTCACAACTGAATGCCGTTCGCAAACAATCTCTCGACGAACTACAACATCAGAACGAACTCAACCGCCAATCCGTCCAAACGCTGACCGAATGTTCCGTGCGTCTCCGCGATCTGACTGACGCCAGCGAAACTCACCTGTGGGATCTTAGCCGCCAAGGCGAAGAAAAACTCGCCGCCTCGCTGTCTGATCATGAACAAAATTTCGCTACCACCACTGACAGCGCTCTCTCGCAACTGAACGCCGTCCGCGAGCAATCCATCGCCGAACTACAACGCCAGAGTGAGCTCAACAGCCAATCCGCCCAAATGCTGACCCAATGCGCCGAGCACCTCCGCGATCAGACTGACGCCGCCGAAGCTCACTTGTGGGAGCTTGGTTGCCAGGGCGAAGAAAAACTCGCCACATCGCTGGTTGACTGCGAAAAAAAAATCGCCATCACCACTGCCGACGCTCTTTTGCAACTGAACACTGCTCGTGAGCGGTCCATCGCCGAACTGCAACGCCAGAACGAGCTCAACCGCCAATCCATTCAAACGCTGACCGAATGCACGGAGCGTCTCCGCGTTCAAACCGACGCCGCCGAAACTCGCCTGCGAGAATTTGGTTGCCAGAGCGCAGAAAAACTCGCCGCCTCAATTGCTTTTCTCGATCAGGCCAAAGCCGTACTCGCCCAGGCGCAGGATACCGCCGACACGTTCCAGCGTTACCACGAGACTGCTCGCTGGAAAGGGGTTTTCGGGCGACTCCGCTGGCTCTTTTTTGGTGCGCCTGCACCCATGGTTCTAACCCACGATGTCCCGGTCACCGTTGATTTATAGAGTAGGACGATCATGCCCCCAGGATGCAAAATCGCTTCCACGACTACGAATACTTCGCCTCTGGCCCCAAGGAACTCAGGTTCGGTAACAGTTGCACCATTCCCGTGTTCTGCGACCTCAACAAAGCGTTTCACGACTGACAGCACGACTTTTTGACTTAAACAAAAAATAAAAGGAGTTTCCCACAATGGCAGAAACAATCACCATGTACAATGGTTGGACGAGCAAATACTGCGTTATGTCCAGTAGTTCGATTGAAGCCGCCGAAATGTTCGATGTTCGGAATGCACGAGATGAGGCCAAAAAGCATGCCACATTGCTCGTCGAATCCGTGGAGAGAGACGTTGATTCCATGAAGCAAGACGTTCGTTTGCTTGAAAGTTCGGTTTCAGACCACAGCAGTACGCTCGGAACAATCAGCTCCGCTGTTGAAAACAACAAGACAAATCTCGCCGCTCTCAAGACCAAAATTGACGGCGGCGGTCCACTCCAGGCAATCTTCCTGCAGGTCTCCAAGGATCACATCGAGCGCATTGAGAAGAAGACCGTCGAACTCCGTCAGCAAGGCGAAAGCCTCATCAAATCCGCATCGACCATCCAGGCAACCATCAAGCAGCAGTCCGAAGCATTTTCGACCACCTTGCAGCAAGCCACCGCTGACAACGAGAAAACGCGCAACGTCGCCGCCCGTGCCCGCGAGGAGTGCCAGAAGAGCGTGACCTATGTCACTGCCCTCAACGACCAAATCGAAAACACCGCCGCGAAAGCTGCCCAAGCTATTTCCCAGGCGACTGCGAGTCTGGAACAAAACTCCGCCCGCATCACAGCCTCGCTGGCCGATCGCGAAAAAAAGTTCGTCACCACCATCGCCGACGTCTTCTCGAAACTGAACGCCGTCCGCGAGCAATCCATCGCTGAATTGCAACGCCAGAACGAACTCAGCCGCCAATCCGCCCAAACGCTGACCGAATGCACCGAGCGCCTCCGTGCTCAGACCAACGCCGCCGAAACTCGCCTGCGAGAACTGAGTCGTCAAGGCGAAGAAAAACACGTCGCTTCGATCGCGCTGCTCGATCAGGCCAAGGCCGCACTCGCCCAAGCGCAGGAGGCCGCCGACATGTTCCAACGCTACCACGAAACAGCCCGCTGGAAAGGATTTTTCGGGCGACTCCGCTGGCTCTTTTGGGGTGCGCCTGCACCCGTGACGCCATGTCCCGTTGCAGCCCCATCGCCGGTGACATCTTCAATATCTGATTCATAGATAGGACGATCATGACGAGAGGGCACGAATGTCCGACACACGACATTTTAGCCCAAAAAACGTTCCGTTTTACTTTCGGAGGATAGAATGGCAGTTCTCAAGTGTCCGTATTGCGGCGAGGCAAGACATGTTCAAGTTTCGTTCACTAGATACAATATTAAAAATACTGAGGGCTGGTTCCAGACGGGCTTGGTCGGTGTCGTTTTTGGAATTGCCTGTGATGTAGCTATTGTATTGAGATTAGTTGTTGCGCCTTGGAAATGTTGCGAATGTAAACGCATCTATCTGCGATGGTTTGGCTTTTACCTCGGCTAATATAAAAACAAAAGGAACTTACCACTATGGCAGCAATAATCACGTTAAACCACCACCCTCTCTTCTTTGGAGGCGGCTACTGCACCATGCACCCCAATAATATTCAAGCGGCCGAAATGAGCGATGTCAGGAGAGCACAGGATGATGCAAAAGACTACGCCAAGCATCTCTTCGAATCCATGAATAGTGTCATTCGTCAGCACGAACACTATCTCAAAGTCAACGAGGAAAACATGAAATGCTTCGCGAGAGAATACCGCGACGCTCTCGCACACCACCACAAGTTTATCTCCGAGACAATTAACGCGAGCGATCAACGTCAGGATGCCTTCCAGAAGATACACGATGAGCATTTCAAGCGAATCCAGAACGAGAACGAGAAGTTGCAAAAACAGTGCGAAGGTCTCCTCCAATCCGCCCAGGCCATCCTCAGTAAAAACGAATCTATCCAAGCTACCATTCAGTAGCAATCCGAAGCCTTTTTCGCTGAATGCGCCGCCATGCGATCCCTCTTGCAGCAAGCCGCCGCCAAATGATGCACTACCGCGCTCGTCCCCTATCCGAGCTTTTCAGTGGCGCAGTCGAGTGATTCCACCCACGACGTTCCATTCACCATTTCGTCGAAGCGCCCCCCACTCCCATCCGGCCAATCACAGAAAGGACGATCATGACCACATCCACTATGAACGACAAAGCCCCCGTCCGGGATCGTACTCGGCGAAACCTCGGTGCCATATCTCTCGCCATCGCAGCAAGCGGCGCGGTAGTCACTCATATTTGTCTGTATTGCTTCCCAGATATCCGGATGCCTTTGGGCATTCTCGCCGACGGATTCGAAGCAGCCACAATCGGTGGCGTCGCCGACTGGTTCGCCGTCACCGCGCTTTTCCGCGAAGTCCCCATCCCGGTGATCCGCCGCCATACCAACATCATCGTCAAGAACCGCAAGCGGATCGCCGAGGGCATCGTCGATATGGTCCAGACAAAATGGCTCACACCCGAAGCCATCAGCGAAAGACTCAGCCAATTCTCCGCGTCCCATATGCTTTTCAACTACCTCGAAGTCCCCGCCCAACGCGAAAAAGCCCGCGAACTCCTCCGCGATGTGCTCCAACGGCTCACTAACCACATCGACCAGATCAGCCTGGAAAAGTTCCTCGACGAAGCCGTGCGAAAACAGCTTCAGGGCCTCCAACTCGCCGCCCCGCTCGGACGCTGGATGGTCAAGAGCATCGAGGCGGGCGATCATCAAGCCATTTTCGACGGCCTCGCCAAGGCGCTCTTGGAGGCTATCCAGCACGCTGATAATCGTAGAGTTCTCGGCAAGACCATCGAAAAAGTCCTCGAACAAGCCATCGACGAGTACAAGAAACGCAATATCGGCTCAGCATTCGTTGTCTGGCTGGGGCGTGCCACGGATGCCATCAACAGTGCCGACGCATCAAAAATCATCCTCAAGGAAACCGAAGCCCAACTCGAAGCCATCAGCCAAGACCGCAATCATCCTTGGCGTCTTAAGCTCACGGAACTCTGGCTCGACATCGCCAGAAAATTAGCCATTGGCGACAAACAAGCCACCGCCATGTTCGAGCATTTCCAGCAGAGACTCGCCGACAATATCGACCTTAAGGATTTAATCCACCGTGTCCTGACCTCCTTCAAAAACACCGTCCAGACGCAACTTGCGATTCCAAACTCACCGCTCCGCAACGCCCTTGATCGCCTTTTCGATTCGCTCAACCATGAGTTCAAAAATAACGTCAAGGCCAGGGACTCTTTCGATATCTGGGTTCGCCGAAACGTTCAGGATCTCGTCCTCAAACACCATAACCTCATCGGCGACATCGTCGCCAGCAGCCTCAGCGAAACCAAGCTAAGCAACGCCACTCTCGTCGAACAGATCGAAAGCAAGGTCGGACCGGACCTCCAATACATCCGACTCAACGGCGCCGTCGTCGGCGGTATCGTCGGCGTGGCTATCGCGTTCATCAAACTCGCGTTAACTTAAATCTCAGACCGTGATGCACAGCGATTCATCCGGATCGCAAGTGGCAACTTCTTCCTTCGATACGTTGAAGTAGTACAGCGGTCCGCAATCAATCCAGCCGTTTTTCCCGTCTTCTTTCCAATTTATACCCTCCTTCACGAATGGCGGCATATCCTGAAGTATAGGCAAAACCTCTTTTGCTTTGGCTGTGTAGACGCTGGGATAAAAACCCTCCTGCTGACAAACGACTCGTTTTTCTTCCACGAGTTTCTCAAGCCAATCTATGCCGCCCAGGTCCGCATCCCAGTGTGCAATCACTTTGCCTGAACTTTGCTTTTTGATGTCGATGCCCCAACCAAGCATAAAATTTTCCTATCAGCTCGAATAAATATATCCCATATCTCGTTTGCCGTCGATCATCCTGATCCAGCAGTTTTTCGGGTTCTTCTCGTTCGCGTACCACTCGGGCGTGTAATGGAACCACCGAAGAAGAAAACACCGCAACGTCACCCCGTGCGTGAAAACGAACAGCGTATGGATGTTGTCTCTTTTGATCGTTCCCATGAATTGGTGGATTCTCAGAGTGACATCAAAAGGACTTTCGCCGTGCGGAAGCCGCAGATAAAAATTGCCCGCGTTGTCCCAATGCCGTTTGCATTCGGCATACTCCACCGGGAACCTTGCCTCCCATTCCGCTTCGGGAAGCGAATCGAATAAACCGAACTGCTGTTCGACGAGGGTGATATCTTCACGGATGTCGCTGATTTTCAAGTGTTTGTTGAATTCTTCGGATGTTTGGCGCGTTCGCAGATAGGGGCTTCGCCAGATACGAGCGTGTTCGAGCGGCACACCGTTTTGAGCACAATAATCCGCCAACCATTTCCCCGCCGCGTTTGCTTGTTCGATCCCTTTTTCCGTCAGAGAAACCAGATGGTCGGGGACTCTTGCTATATAGTTTTCACCGCTGTTGACGACGGACTCGCCGTGACGGATCAGAAATATTTTCATAACTCACATCTCCTTGGCTATTTTTGATCAGGACGGAAGGCACTTCACAACCAATCTTTTCACTTCTTTTTTCGAGTTTTCGTGCCGTTTTTTGCGTCCCGCTTCTTCGACGTTTCCTGGAAACACCGGTCAAGCTCTTCTCGCGACAGCGGCCCGAACATCGCATTGCCATAGATGCTCCATAGTTTGAGAGCATTGTCGTCGGAACACAGAGTGGGGACGATTCCCAACTCCCGAACGTCAATTTTCAGGAGAAGGTGCGCAATCAGCGTGGCGAATATGACGATGTCTTCCTCATCCTCGTTGCGATATATCTTCGGATGGCGTTCCACCTCGAATTCCTCAATGACAACGCCATTTTGTTTTTTGGTCAGCCTGGCCCTGTAAATCCCACAGTGCACCCATGAATGATGGAAGTAAAGCCAATCGTCTTCATGATAGATAAACCATTTGTCCTCCATTTCCTGAGGAACAAACCCTTTGCACAAAGCACGGTATTGCTCTTCCGAAAAAGACAAGTTCACCTTGATCTTTTTCGGCTGCTTGATCGGATTGTTCGTCCAGGACGTTTTTGTTGCGGTTTCGCTCATTGCCTTGCTCGGTTTGTGCTGAAAACACGGGAAATTGTAACAGCAAACGGTGTTGACGACACGGGAATGGCTGACGATACTCGACGAATGGCGAGAAGAGACGAAAATCGAAAGAGCCATGAAAAACCACAAAGATATTCTCTCGCGTGCCCAGGGTTGTTTGCTCGGTCAGTGTGCCGGAGACGCGCTCGGGCAGATGGTCGAATTCAAATCGAAGCAAACGATTCTCGCCGAGTATCCCGGCGGTGTGCGCGACATGGAAAATGGTGGAACATTCAACACCCTCGCCGGGCAGCCGACGGACGACACCGAAATGGCGCTCATGCTCGCAAGGTCGCTGGTCAAGGAACAGGGATTCGATCTCCAAAAAGTCCTGGAAGCATACTGTTATTGGTATCACTCCCGTCCGTTCGATTGTGGTCGAACAACGTCAATCGCGTTGCGGGGCGAGCCAGATGTGTCCTCGCAAGCGAACGGCTCATTGATGCGGATCAGTCCGCTGGGCGTTTTCGGCAGCCGTTTCGAGCTCGACCAGGTTGCCGTCTGGGCAATCGAGGACGCCCTCCTCACGCATCCGAACATCGTTTGTCAAAAATCGGCAGCCGTCTTCGCGACGACCATTGCCGAAGCGATTGCAACCGGTCTCGACAACACGACTCTGTATGAAAATGCCGTGAAACGCGCAAAGGGAGAAATCTACTTTGAGCCGTCCGTTGACGAAGCGCTGCGGAGGGCCGCCGATTCGCCGCCGCTGGATTTCATGACGCACAGCGGCTGGGTGCTTCTCGCTCTGCAAAACGCCTTCTACCATCTGCTTCACGCAACGGACACGCAGCATGCGATCATCGAAACCGTCAACGAAGGCGGCGACACGGACACGAACGGCGCGATCTGCGGTGCGCTTTTGGGTGCGGTGTACGGCGTTGAATCGATCCCCACTCGCTGGCGTGACGTCGTGTTGAATTGCCGTCCGTCGGCGAAAAATCCCCAAGCCCGGCGTCCGCGTCCGGAGTGCTTTTGGCCCGTCGATGTGCTCGAACTGGCCGAGAAATTACTCACTCTGCCGAAGGACGAATGATGAGCACAATGTTCACGCGAAAAACGAGGACAACAAAACTCCGCTCGACATCGCAAAGAAAAGAGGTAATACAAAGGTTGCCGAATACCTGTCCAGATCCTCCATCTCATCAGAAAACGAAATGACCTCCTGAGAAAGGCGACAATGCCATGAAGCAAGCAACTCAAACGATTTCTCCTGAACAACTGGCCGCCGCATTGGAGAAAGCCCAACAAATCCGTGACAACACAGGCAAGACGTTGGCCTATTGGGCTATTGCCGCGATTCAAGTGAAAGCGGGAGATGTGGCTGGAGCACGCGAAGCCCTCGATAAGGCCAAGGAAACGGCGGCACTGATCAGCGATGACTATTACAAGGGGCATGCCTACTGGATCATTGCCGAAACTCAAATGAAAATGGGAGATATCGCCGGAGCCAAGGAAGCGGCGGCACTGGTGGTTAGCGATGATACTGACAAGGCAAGCGTTTACTGTCACATTGCCGAGGCTCAAGTGAAAGCGGGAGATATGGCCGGAGCAAGCAAAACCCTTGATGAGGCTAGGGAAGCGATGGCGTTGATCCGCTATGACAATGTGTGGGGGTGTTGCTGCATTGCCGAGACTCAAGCGGAAATGGGAGATATGGCCGAAGCGAGTAAAACCTTCGATAAGGCAAAAAAAGTGGCGGCGCTAAACGATTACGTGTGGGGCTATTGTCACATTGCCGAGGCCCAGGCGAAATCGGGAGATCTGGCTGGTGCCAAGAAAACGATGACGCTGGTCCGCGATGATGGCAAGGCAGAAGTTTACTGTCACATTGCCAGGGCTCAAGCGAAGGCGGGAGATATGGCTGAGGCCAAGGAAACTGCAACGAAGATTAGCAATGACCGTGAAAAAATGTGGGCCTACTGGGGCATTGCCGAGGCCCAGGTGAAAGCCGGGAACATGGCCGGAGCCAAGGAAACGATAAAGCTGATTGGCAATGACAAGAAAGCGTGGGTCTATAGGGCCATTGCCGAGGATCAAGCGAAAGCAGGGAACATCGCCAGCGCCAAAGAAATGGTGGCGCTGATCAGCGGTAACGAGGCCAAAGCGTTGGCCTACTGGGCCATTGCCGTGATTCAAGTGAAAGCGGGAGACTTGGCCGGAGCACGCGAAACTCTCGATAAGGCTAGGGAAACGGCGGCACTGATCCGCCGCGATGCCACTGCCAAGGCGCTGGCCTACGGGGGCATTGCCGAGGCTCAGGCCAAAGCCGGGGATGTGGCCGGAGCACACAAAACTTTCGATGAGGCCAAGAAAGCGGCGATCTTGATCCGCAATGATACGATCAACGGGATGATCTACAAGGCACAGGCTTACGGGGCCATTGCCGAGGCTCAGGCAAAAGCCGGGAATATGGCCGGAGCACACAAAACTTTCGATGAGGCCAAGAAAGCGGCGGCGCTGGTCAGCGATGATGATCGCAAGCCATGGGCCTACCGAGTCATTGCCGAGGCTCAGGCGAAGGCGGGAGATGTAACCGGGGCCAAGGAAACTGTGGTACTGATCGGTAATACTCGTGTCAAGGCATTGGCCTACAGGGGCATTGCCGACGCTCAAGCAAAAGCCGGAGATATGGCCGGAGCAGGTAAAACCTTTGATCAAGCCAGGGAAACGGTGGCGAGGATAAGCAAAACCGATGACAGGGTGCGGACCTACGACGCTATTGCCTATATTCAAGCGGAAGCAGGAAACATGGCCGAACTTCGCAAAACCATAGATAAGGCCAAGGAAATGGTCCCGTTGATCAAAGACGACGATGATTCTTTTAGTTCTCTGGTCGGTTGGTACCTGCTCATCGCTGACGAGCGGATCAAGAGAGGAGACATGACAGATGTTGTTGAATCCATTGCCAACGTGGCCGATGAAACTGGCAAATATTGGTGGCTTGGAGACTATGACTGGCTAGCACCCAGGCCCTGGGATAGAGACAGGGATGAGGATGAGTGGTGGGAGAGATGGGACGAAATACGATCCTGCCTATGACGCATCATACGACTGACAATCGCTATTTTCTCGACATCGCGGCGGCGTTCATTCGTGGAACGTCGCTACGGACAACCGCCCGATCATTCCGAACCGATTGGCTTTCCGCCGCGAAGAGGAAAGCCCAGGAATTCCTGCGGAAAAAGCAACCATTCGTCTGGAACGCGATGAACCTGTCAACGCACGTCCGCCATCCGCTGATTCGTCTTTTCACATCGTACAAGACCCGCGTGAAAATCCTCTATCTGGAAACGCCGTGGACGACGCTGCTGAAGCGAAACCGCAACCGCACCGACCCCGTCAACGAATTCGCCATCGACGAGATGCTCAGCAAACTCGAAACCCCCAGCATCACGGAAGCCCATCAATTGAAAATCATCGCGACGTGATTTTCAAAATCGGTAAGAAAGTCGCTTCGTTGACCATCCCCACCTGTCCAATCGCATCGATTTCATCTCGCTTGCATCTCCACGCCTTTTTGTGCGCGAGCGATCGCTTCCTCAAACATCGCATCCAACTCCGGATGGATTCCGCGTAACCCCGCCACGACCTGCCTGGCCCACGCGAGATAGTCGAGCTTGCGTTCCACAGGCCAGTCGGCGGAAACAATGTCCGACACATTCGTAATTTTATCCGCCAGTTTGATGAGCTTGGCCTCGCGCGATTTGTGCGGAGCGTTGATGATTTGCAACCGCTTCCGCTCGGCTTTTGGGAGGCTTTTGTCATCCGTGCATTCCGCAACGAACTTTGCCACACGGTCTCCAAATTCCGCCGCCAGTTGGGGAAGAGTCATGTCGGTATCTTCGACAACATCGTGCAGCACCGCCGCCGCCAACACTTGGCAATCCGTGACTTGCGCCACCGTGGACAGCAGATTGGCCACCTGAATGGGATGGTTGATATAAGGCGTTTTGGCCGCATCTTTCCGCGTCTGACCGGCATGCTGCTTCGCGGCCACCATGTAGGCGCGAACGAGCAAGGCCGTGGAAACATCCTCCTGCCTGACCGCCGCCGAGGTAATCGGATCATCCGACGCTCGAAAATTTTCTTTATTGATGGGCATGACAAAAGCTCCAAAGGGTGTGCGCTCCGTCGTCGTCCGCCGCATGATGGCCGTACGCAACGCGTGATTGATGATCCCCAACGGCACCGCCTGCCCAAAATAAACGGCACGCGCCCCATTCGTATAACGCCCGCCCGACTGACCACAACGACACCGCCGCGTCTGATCAATCAAACGCACAACATCCTGACAGCGCGGGCAAAAAATCAGTTTCATAACAGTCCACCTATTATAGCACATTCCTCCGAATTTTACTTATCCGTAGGGGTTGGAGAATCGCACCATCATTCCGGCCGAGTGTGACCCACCGATCACGGGACGCATCCTGTGCTACGAATGCTTGGGCGGGTTGCTCAAGTCCTACTACCGCAAAGCGGCGTAGCGGCTCGGACGAAACATGTAGGTCGGCCAGAAGACGCCGAAATTAAAGGCGTCGAAACGCGGTGGTGCCACCGCGATAGAACGCGAAAAAGGACGAAAAAAAGGAGACTATAGCATCATTACAGGTCGTTTTTTCCTGATCGCTTGTCGTTTTGGCCGATACGTTCCATGATGAAGTGTCATGGAGGATATCGTGATGAGCGGGCCAGGAAGGTATCTCGGGGAT
>WQYP01000012.1 GCA_009781185.1 Phycisphaerales bacterium
TATGCCACGTGGAGCCGACGCCATCGGCCGTGACTGTGCCGGTTGAGCCGGAATTATATCCAATGTAGCCATTTGCATTACTGACATGGCCGCCGTTGGTGATGAGAAGTTCGCCGGTGCCGGAGTAGCCGACGGTGAGATCACTGCTGTTGAGCCAGGCGGAGCCCTCTCCTGCTCCATCGACTGTAACCGTTCCCGTTGCGGTCGAATTAAATCCAATGAAGCCATTGGTGCTCGTGACCTGTCCGCCGTTAGCGATGTGAAGCTCGCCCGCCCCGGACTCCCCGAGATGGAGTTCCCCGCTATTGGCCCACAGCGAGCCAACGCCATCAACCGTGACCGTGCCCGCCGCATCGGCGCCAATAATCCCATTGGCATTACTGACTTGCCCGCCATTGAGAACGTGAATCGTGCCCTCCCCGAGATTTCCAATCACAAAATCACCGCTGTTGCTCCAGGTGGATGCGGATCCATCGATCGTGACCGTGCCTGCCGCCCCTGCATGATAGCCAATGTAGACGTTTTTATAATTGACTTTTCCGCCGTTCCGGATGATCAGTTCGCCTGCTCCGTCGTATCCGATATAAAGGTCGCCGCTATTGGTCCAGGTGGAATCAGGTCCATCCACCGTGACGGTGCCGGTAGAACCTGCATTATAACCAATGTAGCCAGTGGTATTTTTGACGAGTCCGCCGTTGCTGATAGTCAGTTCGCCCGAGCCGGTGTTGCCGACATAAAGAAGAGCGCTGTTAGTCCATGTACTGCCATCGCCATCGACGGTAACACTGCCCGTCGAACCGGTGCCGGCGCCGATGGAGCCATTGGTGTTGGTAACCGTGCCGCCGTTGGTGATGGTCAGTTCGCCATGGCCATACAGTCCGACATCCAGAATGCCGCTGTTCTTCCAAGTGGAGCCAACGCCATCGACCGTCACCGTACCCGTGGCACTGCCATAATATCCAATGTAACCCGCAGCATTCGTGACATTGCCGCCATTCTGGATGAGAAGCACGCCGGAACCATAGCTGCCGACCGTGAGAGTGCTGCTATTGGTCCAGACGGCCCCCGCACCATCGACCGTGACCGTCCCCGTCGCACCAGCGGTAGAGCTTCCAATGGAACCAGTCGTATTGCTGACATGCCCGCCGTTGGTAATGGTCAGCGTGCCCGAGCCGGTGCTGCCGACATTGAGACTGCCGCTATCGGTCCAAGTAGCCCCTCCTCCACTCCCATCGACGGTGACCGTGCCGGTCGAACCCGCATAAGAAGCAATGACGCCACTCGTGCTGGTAACCTGTCCGCCATGGGTGATGGTCAGTTCGCCCGTCCCTTGATAGCCGACAGTGATACTTCCGTTGCTCCATGTGGCTCCCCCGCCACTCCCATCGACGGTGACCGTGCCGGTCGAACCGGTTCCAACGCCAAGGAGGCTATTGGCGTTGCTGACTGAGCCGCCATTGATGATGATCAACTCGCCCTCGCCGGCACTTCCGACCCGCAGTTCACCGTTAGCGATCCAGGTGGAACCACTCCCCTCGACCGTAACCGTGCCCGTCGCACCCGAGTTCACGCCAATATAGCCAGTGGTGCTGGCGACTTGTCCGCCGTTGGTAATGACCAGCACGCCCGAGCCACTGTTTCCAATCGCGAGACCGGCGGTATTCGTCCAAATAGACCCAACGCCATCGACCGTAACCGTGCTGATCGAACTGGCGTTATAGCCAATGTAGCCATAGGTATTGCTGACAGTACCGCCGTCAGTGATGTGAAGTTCGCCATTGCCGGAATCTCCAACATAAAGATAACTACTATTGTTCCAGGCGGAGCCACTCCCATCGACGGTGACCGTACCGGTCGAACCCGTGTTATATCCCATGTAGCCCGTGGTATTGCTGACCGTACCGCCATTGGCGATGTGAAGCTCGCCAGCACCGGAGTTCCCGACATAGAGAGAATTACTATTGTTCCATGTGGCTCCCCCTCCAGTTCCATCGACGATGACGGTGCCACTCGACCCCGCGTTATATCCGATGTAGCCAAGGCCGTTGCTGACTTGTCCGCCGTTGGTAATAGTGAGCGAGCCAGAATTCGATATACCGACATATAGAGTTGAACCAGATGTATTCCAGGGGGATGCCCCCACATCCGGGGAAACGTCGCCGGAGCCGACGATCTGCTGGGCGACAAGCGGAGTTGCTCCAGTCTGTAACAAAAACGGGACCAATAACGCCAACAGATGTTTGGCGTTTCTCCTGGTTTTCCTCTCGGTCATGCCGTCTCCAACTGGAGCCATCAATCTGGTCTGGGAAAGTCATCAGCGGTCAGCCGTATTATCGACGTGTCGCACGGAAATCTTCAGGGTTTGCCCATCGCCGAACCGACATTCACGGCAGAGAAAACCGCCCTGTACGCCCATCAGCCTTATCACTACTGATAACAAGGAAAATTCGTTATTCGTTATGAGGGGATAATCGTCAAGTCGTTAAATCGTTAAATCGATTTAACGACTTGGCGACTTAACGACTTGACGACAGAAAAACAGGCTCCTCATGCCACGCTCAGACGGATTGCAGAATCACGTTCCCGCAGGTGGAGCAGGGGGCGCCGCGGCCCCCGCGCGCAGATCATTGAGCCGTTTGCGGGCATCTTTGTAGCTGATGTCCCAACGAACGATCTTGGAGAACACGTCGATCGCTTCAGGGATACTGCCGTTTTCCTGGAGAGCCACGCCGTACCAGTAGTGGAGTTCGCGGGATTTTCGGTCGCCGGTGGGCGCCAGATCGTATTCGTCGATGGACCTTTTGAACGTATCGAGTGCTTCCGGGACCATTTTCTGGGCCATGAAAGCCCGCCCAAGGTAATGGAGCGCTTCGACGCGATGCTTGGGAGAATTCTGTGCTTCCTGCAACGCCGCAATAGCCTCATCGTAATGCCTGGTCTCAAAAAGACGCGCACCATATTCGTAACGAATAGCCATATCCGTAGGAAAGTTCTCCGCACGTTCACGGTACTCGCCCAATTCGAAAAGCAATAACTCCCGATGGAGTTGCTGATACTGCTTCAACGTTTCTGCATCCTTGGGATCAGCCTGCACCGCTTCCTTGAGCATCCGCAAGTTACGCTTGAACTGCTTGATCCGAATGTCGCCCAGTTCCACCTTAAACCGATAAACCTTGGTCTCCGCGTAAGCCTTGGTGAGCATCTCGATCGCCGTATTTTCATGCTCTTCGTCATCCATGTCCTTGAGAGCCTTGGCATACTTGCTGATGACCTGGACCTCTTTCGTGTTTTTCTCATAGTCGATTTTGGCCTGCTGAAGGGTCTTGAGGCGGTACTCCTCGGAACGATTCAGGTTCTCCTCCTCAAGGAGCTGCTTGGTGACTTCTTTGTCCTTGATGGATTCCTTGAAATCTTCGCCTTTTTCGTATTTTCCTTTCTTGAGCGTCTCCTGGGCCGCGAGGTCCTTGGCGCGGGAATGCAGTTCCATGTCGTTAGGCTTGAGCCCGATGGCGGCCTGGATGCACTTCGAGGCTTCGTTGAATTCGCCGATCTTTTCGAAGATGTCCGCGAGCTCAATGTAGATGTCCAGTTTTTGGTTTTTATCGGTGCGGTTATTTTCTCTCGCCATGATCCCGATCCACACGACGAGTTCCGGCAAATCCAGAAGGGCAGCATTCCGCGCGATGGTCATCATGGCGGCGCGATTGCCGACGTCCTTGGCCAGAATCCACTCGGCATTAAGAAGCGCATCCTTCGATGATTTCCCTTTATAGGGAGGCTTGGGCCCCAAGAGTCCCGAGGCCGCTTTTCCGCCCGCGACCTTTCGACGGAAGGCAGTTTCACGCAGAGCCTGATGCTCGACCATGTTGGCAGGTTCGCGATTGAGCCCGTCGATGTACAAATTGATCGCGTAGTCGAAGTTGCCCGTGGCAGCGACGGTTCTGGCCCGATCAAAAAAGACCTTGCCCTTGCCTGGGCCTTCTATGGGATTACCGGTGGAGGGGGTATCGGTCATAGCGATTCCAAATTTCGACGCAGCCCGCGAGTTACCGCCAGCCGCTTACAAAGACGTATCTTATGACCGTACCAGATGGCGCATCTAAGTCAAGACACAATGGACGGCAACCATAAAAAAGGATCGCGATTGGATGGCGTGCCCGTTTTTCTGGGACGCCCCTTGGTGCCGCGTGTGGGAGAGTGGGAGAAGAGGAGACAAGGAACTCCCCTTGACGCCCGTGCCATCAAAGATGCCGCACCCAAAATTTGAACTTTCAGGGTGGAACGTTCAAAATTCGACATTTAATACTGAAAACTTAAAAAGGGTGACACGATGGGCGGTAGTGAAAAGATCTTTGACGTGGAAGTGGTGCGAGGGGTGAAGGTGCGGATGCGAGATGGGGTGGAGTTGAATGCGAAGATTTTACGGCCGAAGAGGGCGGCGGTGGGAATGAGGTTTCCGGCGGTGATGGAATATAACCCGTATCGGATGCAAAGTGCGAAAGGGACGGGGAACTACCGCGATGAGATTCCAATGGTCTCGTGGTACCTGGCGGAACGAGGATACGTGGTGGTGCATTATGAGGTGCGAGGGACGGGAAGTTCGACAGGGTATTCGGAAATGGTCTACTCGGAAGATGAGCGGCGAGATGGGTACGACATGTGTGAGTGGATCGCGAGGCAGGAGTGGTGTACGGGGGCGGTAGGGATGATTGGGATATCGCATGGAGCGGTGGTGCAGTGGCAGGTGGCGGTGCAACAGCCTCCGCATTTGAAGACGATTATCGTGCGATCGGCGAATGATGATGTGTATACGGAGTTTACGAATCCGGGTGGGAGCATTCGTCCGTGGATTTTTGAGGCGTATGGGCCGCATATGGATGCGTCGAATTTTTCGCCGCCGAGCGAGGGGATGGTGGGAGAAAAGTGGGAGGAGATTTGGAAGGAGCGGTTGGAGAAGAGTGTGCCGTGGAGTATCTCGCATATTCGGAATATCGTGCAGGGGGAGTTTTGGAAATGTAAGAGTTTGAGTGCTGATGACAGTCGGGTGAAGGTGCCGGTGTATTTGATTGAGGGTTGGGCGGATTGGTATGCGACGGCGGAGTTACGGGCGTTTCAGAAGTTGTCTGTGCCGCGGAAGGTGCTGATTGGTCCGTGGGGACATTACTATCCCGACGCGGCATTTCCCGGGCCGCGGGTAAATGGCTGCGAATTGTATCGGCGATGGTTCGATTATTGGTTGAAAGGGATCGAGAACGGCGTGATGAAGGAGCCTGCGGTGACGGTGTTTGTGCGACACTGGAAAGAGCCGGCGTTGATGTACGTGGAGGATGCGGGGGAATGGCGGAACGAGGATGCCTGGCCACCGAAGAGGGTGGTGCGGACGAAGTTGTATTTGGGAGGCAATGACCAACTGGTGAGCGAGAGCGTGGCGACCGGCACGGCATCATTTGAGTATCGTGCGAGTGCGGGTATGACGACGGGACGGCGGTCGGGGCTGGGGAGCACGACGCCGTGGGGGTTGCCGTTGGATCAGCGGGGGGATGAGGAGTTTGGGCCGGTGTGGACGGGTGAGCCGTTGGAGAAGGCGATGGAGGTGATGGGGGAGTGTGACGTGGTGCTGCATGTGTCTTCGACGGCGAAGGTGGCATATTTTCATGTGAAACTGTGCGATATTTCGCCGGAGGGAGTGTCGAGGTTGATAACGGATGGTGGATTGTTGGGGACGCATCGTGCGTCGCACGAGACGCCGGTGGCAATGACGCCTGGTGAAGTGTATGAACTGAAGTTTCCGCTGAAGCATATCGCGTATCGTGTGGAGGCGGGGCATCGGCTGCGGGTGATGGTGACAGGGGCTGATTTTCAGAATGCCTGGCCGACGGGGGAGCGAGGGGTACATACGGTGCATCTGGGTGTGTCGCGGGTGGTGGTGCCGTGGGTGGTGGCGGGGAGTCAGATGCTGGCGTCGCCGGAGCTTGGGGAGTCGAGCAAGGCGTTGCCGAAGGAATCGGAGATGGGGCGGCCAGTGTATCGGTTGGTGCGGGATCTGGTCAATGAGACGGTGACGTGCGAACTTGAGCCGTTGGCGGGGGGAATATGGGAGAAATGGACGTATCACTCGACGTGGACGGTATCGGACCGTGATCCGGCGGTGGCGGTGATCGAGGGAACGGCAAGTTGCACAGGGATGCATGGAGACAAAGAGGTGTGCGTGGTGGCGAAGAGCCGCACGAGCAGCGATGCGGAAAACTACACGCATGAATCGCGGGTGGAAATGACGGTGAATGGGGAACGATTTTTTGAAAAGACGTGGAGAGATACGGTGCCACGTCAATGGTCGTGAACCCCTGCGATTGAGCACACACGCGGTGCTCGTGAACGCGCCATGGCTTATTGCCGTGAGAATCCAAACGCGTTCTTTCTCAACCAGCATGACAATCCCGCCTGCTGTGATGCTCATTACCAGACGACCGGGCCGGAAATCTGGCGAGATTGCGGCAGCAGTCTGGGCACCGCGGGCTCCTTCAACGGCGTCTCTCGCTTCATCAAAGAACAAAACCCCGCGGTCAAAATGATCGGCTTCGAACCCGCCGCTTCACCAGTTTACTCCGGCGGAAAGCAGGGCGAACACCACATCACCGGCATCGGCCCCGGCTTCGTCGCCGGCAACTTTAACGCCGTCCGACACCTGTGCGATGAGATTGTGCGACGGCGCCTACGCCTGGGCTCGCCGCGTCGCGGTCAAGGAAGGTGTATTCGTGGGCATCAGCAGCGGTGCCGCGGCGAAAGTCGCCTGCGACATCGCCGCCCGCCCCGAGATGGCCGGCAAAACCGTCGCCTGCCTCTTCTACGACACCGGCGAACGCTATCTCTCCATGAAAGGACTTTTTGGTTGAAAATGCGAAATGCGAAATGCGAATCAAACTCAAATGTTCAAATGGCAACGTGAGTTAGCTACAGAGAACACAGAGATTGACGGGAATGATGGATTATTTCGGCGTGTCCGGGTGATTGTTGGCGAAGTGCTTCAAAATGACCAGCGGCTCCCATTGGCTTTTGTTTTCGATGATGATGCCTTGGGTGGCGGCGGGTTCGCTGATGAAATACTCGTCGCCGCTGGATTGGCCGAAGCGGAGCATTACGGAGGTTTCGGCTTGATAGCCGCCGAATAGACCGTGGCCCTGCACCAGGATGCAGCCGTAGGCGGCGGGGTCGCGGACGGTGACACGCTGGCCGGGCTGAATCGTCAACTCCTTCGCGGCGATGTAGTCGTTGCCGTAGGCGATCCATTTTTCACAGAAGCCTTCGCTGGTTTGCGGGCAAGCGATCGGCGGGCGGAAATAGGTTTTCTTGTAGTGCGGATCGACGTTCTTTTCCCAGTCCAACAAGCTCATGATGTAATCGAGGTCGGCTTTCTTGTCTGACGGGCAGTTCTCGTTCAGGAAGTCGATGGGGTAGACCTCACCGGCGGTGATGTTTTCGTAGACGGAGTTGACGTCGCTGTTCCATTGCGGCTCATACGTCAGGTACGAACCGGGGGCGTGGATGACGCCGGGGGGCGTATACCAGCCGGTGCCCAATTCAATCCGATAAGCCCGGCTCAGTTCGGTAATCCGAATATCACGCTTCTCATAATCAAAAAGACGAGCCTTGACCATCTCAGGCGTCACATCCGGGTCGAAGCCGAAGTAGGTGTGCGGGAATTCGCCGGCATAACTATTCAGTTGCGGCGGATAGTAATACGCCTCGGGCTTACCCAACCGCCCCACCCGCGCGGCGGCGGCAAAATCCAAATGCACATGATGGAACAACGGCTCTGCATAATCGAAAAATTTCGAATACATCGGCCATGTGCCGTATTGATCGATCAACTTTCGGCCGATGAGGGCGGCGCCGAGTTCGGTGACGAAGTCTCGCAGGGTGATCGCCCCCCCACCACCGTCGGTTTCGACATAGCTTAAGCCTTCGTCTGGGGCGGCGAGCGGGCCGTTCATGCAGTTGATCACGCTGGAGAACCAGCGTTCCTTGATGGCGCCGCGTTTGGTGCCAAGCGCGAAGTAATCGTCAGGGTGGAGTTTGAGGCGTCTGCCGGGTTTGCTGAAGCGTCGAGGAACGAAGACGGGTTTGAGTCGGAGAATGCCGCTATTTTTTTCGAAAGTTTCGCGGATAAGTGATGATGTGTTCATGATCCAGATGATACTTTATGGCAGACTGTAGTCAAGTTTCCGACCTTCAACTGTGCGTACCGGCTGCATGACATTCTGGGATACAAAGGCAAAGCATGAACAGCGGCGTCGAGCCCCATTTTCCCCTCCTGCAAGGCATACGGCCATTCGCTCGCTCACGCCTGGGCACAGACGTCGTGGCCGGCATCACACTGGCTGCACTGGGTATCCCCGAGCTAAAGTTTTGGTTGCGGAACTACCGCACACACTGGTTAACACGACAAGTCCCGAGAGCGTCCCTCTCGGGGCTTGTCGTTTTATGCTGAAATTGCAGGGGTCTCAATCGCGCTGTGGCTCATTTTTTTTCTGGCTCTGATGTTGCCGCCGCTGTTGCGGGGGGAGGGCTTACGTACAGTAGAAGATTTCGTCCGATGGCTTCGGCGGACTTGGGGCTGTAGCCAAGGATTCCCCAGGTGCTTGTTCCCAGGAAGCCGCTGCAGACGTCCCAAGGGGAGAAAACGATCGGGGTTCGATTGCCTACGATGACGCCTTGGAGGGAGGGCGTGGTGATACGCCGCTGTGTTTTGAAGGCTACGTATTTGCGGGCGTCGATTTCGTTAATTTTCGTTCCGCCGCCAGCTCCATTCGCGGGTCCCATGTAAATCGGATGATCCGGCGGCAAGAGCGACAGTTCCCCATCCGGATAGACCTTTTTGATCAGAGCCTTGCACGATTCTGCGAACTCCACATTGCCGCCTGCGGCATCGGCGAAGAGTATTCCGCCGGCGTTGAGATAGGTCTTGAGAGCGGCGGCATCCTCGTCGGTGAACGTCATCGTTCCCGTTCCGGTGAGGTGTGCCAGAGGATACTTTTTAACATCGAGATCTGCAAATTTGACTTTTTCCACTTTCAAATCGATCTGCAAGCTTGCCTTGGCGACCTTGGCCATTCTTGCCCAGGCTCCCGGCTCCGGATCGGCGTTGCCGGCATAATCCACTCGTGCCAGCGACAACGACCGCGTCTCGCCGCCTTTGACGACCTCCACCGCCAACGGTTGGAGCTTGCTCCGCAAACTAGCCTTGCCGCTGGCGTAGTAATAGAGTGCCCGGCCGAGTTCGAAGCTGTAAGGGCTTGCGAACTTCCGCATTTGCCAGTCCGCGCCGATATCCGTCGGCGAATGAATCCACAGCTCTCTGGCTCCGTTGCTCATCCCCAGTAGCGGCGGGATGTTTTTGATCTCCGTCCCGGAACCCTTGTAAAAAAAGTCTTTGTCGAACAATTCGTGGTCCTTGGGCAACTGCCGCATTTCGTACTTGTTGTTCACCAGTTCTGTGGCGTATTTTTTCATGGCGGTCGTGAACGCCTGCTTCCCACCGTCTGCAGTCGAGAAGATGATTCCGCCAGCATTGACAAACGTTCGCAGCTTCTCCATGTCCTCCGCGGAGAATTTCGGATCCACTGATCCTGTGATCAACAGGATCGGCGCGTCCATCCACTCTTCCGGCTTCACCTGCAGATTCACGATCTGCCAATTGATGGGCCTTTCCACCTGCTTGCTCATCCAGCGTGTGACATAGGCATTATCCCGCGGCCGGGCATTCCACGGGCCGTTGTACTGCAATTTATTGAACAACACTGGGTTTCGTCCGCGAGCCAGGAAGAGCATTGCATAGGCGGTGGAGACGGTCGTGGAGGCTACGCCGTGGCGATTTTGGCCGATTGAACCGTCCGGTCGTTGTTGTCGGATGACGTTTGCGGCACCTTCCGTGTACCAGTTGACTTTTCCGAAGAATTTCAGGCCGCTGGCGAGTCCCACGCGTTCCACGCCGTACATATAGTACATGTCGTCGTTGGGCTTGAAGTTTTTGTCGATCCAGGCAAGTCCAGCGTCGATGTTTTTGTCGGGCTTGGGTGTCAGTCGTAGTTCGGTGTCGACGAATTCCTGGGAGATGAAGAGGCTGGCGAGTCCGGCGGCGGTCATCGACGGGGTCGAGTTTCCGGCTCCATTCGTGCTGTACGGCCAACCGCCGTCCTCCCTTTGCATCATCCGCCAAAAGCGATCCGTCACTTTCCAGTACTCGTCTGGCAATTCGGTGCCCCAGTCCGTCAGCGCCCATGCCCCCAGCGCTCCGTACTGTCCGTTGGACAAATCCCCGATCGGCCTGAAATCCTTCTTCTTTTCATCGACGATCTTCTGGACTCCATCCTTGGCTTTTTCGATACGCTCATTAAGGTCTTCCATGGTGATCGTGATGTTTTTTTTGTTGTCCTTTGGATCCGGGAACTTCAAGTTGCCGGTCCTTTTGCGATTTTCCAGATCGGTCAGCGTCTTCTGGGCAGCCGCGATTCGCGACTCATGGGTGTCGGGCTGGGGCAGCGACTGGATGTAGTCTTCGAGCGCCTTGAGTTCCGCCGCCACGGCTCTCGGGTTCGCTTTGCCACGGGCACGGATGTCCGCGATCAGTTTCTGCACCACCGGAGTCCAGCCCATGAAGTAGTTGTTGCTCTGCTGTTTCATCAGGCCGTCGAGCTTTTGCTTCGACGCGTTATCTTTTTTCGAGTAGTAGGCCGCCCACAATTCAGGGATCGCATCCGTTCGCCGTTGTCCCGGATAGGTGTATCCGCCGTCCCCTCCCATCTCCGCCATCAGATAATACTTTACCGATTCCAGAGCCGCCTGCGGACCCTCCTCCGGCTTTTGGCCCTTAATGTTCGGCAGCAGCGTCAGGGCACTGGCCTCCAGACCCGCTACGTACGTTGCGCCCACCATGTTTTTTTGCAGCCATTCCACTGACGGCTGCATTTCTTTGCTCCGCCAAAGCAATTTGGAGTTGTAGACCGGGTCGTCCTGCAAGCTGTCTCCCGCGTGCAGCAGGGCATAGACCACCAGTGCTGTTTCTCCGCCTTTTTCCTGATCCCAGGACTGCTTCCACTCTTCGATCTCCCAAGTGGCGTCCGCCTTCCGCTGTTTGAGGAGGAAATCCGCCCCTTTTCGCATGGCTGTGACTACCTGTTCGTCGGTCACATCCGCAGCCATTGCTGTTCTCTCTCTCCCCCCAGTCATTGTCGCTGCAACTAAAAGACCCGCCACCGCTGCCGCTTTTGTCACGCGCACCACATCCACCATGCACCACCTCGTTTAACAAAAAGAACCTGCCACAGCATGGAATTTTAACTTCCGAAGCGTCAATTCGCCAATCTCTTGCCCTCAAATGGGGCAACAACACAGAAACCTTTCACCCCAATTGCATTCTCCTGTATCCTCTTATACAATGCTTGGCTCGATTAAGGAGCCCTATCATGCCTTATGAATGCTTTTATACCGGTCGTCGGACCAGGATTGGCCGCCAATGCACTTACCGTGGCAAGGCGAAGTATCTTGGTGGCGTGGGTATCAAGATCACCGGGCGCAGCGCTCGCAAGTTCAAACCCAACCTCCAGAAAGTCCGCGTCCTCATTGACGGCAAACCTCAACGTATCTTGGTTTCCGCGAAGGCTATCCGCTCAGGGTTGGTTACCAAACGGCTTAAACGTTCTCAAACCTACAAGCACACCCAAGCTGAAACCGCTTAGGTTCGCGACGCCACAAGCGTTTTCGGCGCTCTGTTGCAAGAGTGTGTGGCTGAGCGGCATGTAAGCATAAGCATGCCGACGTAGAGCCTATCCGAATAACTTCTTTTATTTGACCGCAATCTTACGATTGCGGCTCTGATTTTTTGGGATGATTCAGGAGAGGTTTGGTATGCCTATTTCGATGGAAGCGTTGACGGGGTTTGCGAATTCGCGGCGTTGGGAGGGGCGGTGGATCTGGCTGACGGGGTGCGATCCGCGGAAAGAGAATACCTATGCGCTGTTTCGCCGGGAGTTTTCGGTTGGGGAAACCAAAGAGGTGAGGGTGTTTATATCGGCGGATACGAAGTATCGGTTATATGTGAATGGGAAGTTTATTGGGCAGGGGCCGCCGCTGTCGATGCCGTTTTTTCAGTATTACAACGAACATGATCTGAGCGGGGTGCTGCGGCAAGGGGAGAATTGTATTGGGGTGATTGTGTATCATTCGGGGATCCAGCCACAGGCTCGCGGAGGGGTGCTTGCGGAAGTGGTGGGGGCGGATGGGAAAGCGATCGTGGCAACGGATGCGTCCTGGCGAGGGATGATCTGCAGGGCTTGGCAAGAAAAGACATTCCATTTCCGCATGAACGTGACCGCCCCGTTCCAGGAGCATTTTGATTCGCGGGCGTTTCCGGATGGGTTTGCGGAAGTTGGGTTTGATGGAGAGGCGGCGAAGTTTCGGGAGGTGGAGGTGGTGGGAGGTCGTCCGCCGACGGCTTTGCCATGGAGCAGGTTGGTGCCGCGGGATATTGCGTATTTGAAGGAAGAGCCGATGCTGGCGGTGGGGGTGGAGGTTGGCGAGTCGTTGGGGTTGAATAATCGTATGCGGCCGGAGGATTTGGCGACGACGCTGTCGCAGCCGATGGTGGCGACGAAGCGGACGAAAGTGGAAGGGGCGGAGAAATTGGTGACGGGGGAAGGGTGTGCGGTAGTGCAGTGTTCGACGGAGCATTTGGAGGATATGGGTACTGATGGGATTTATGAGCCGAGCGTGCTGCTGGATTTTGGGAAGGTGGTGACGGGGTATTTGGAGTTGGAATTGGAAGTGCCAGGCGAAGCGGAGGTGGAAATCGGATATGCGGAACGATTGATTGATGGACATTTCAATATTGCGATTGAAGGGCAATTTGCGGATCGGTATGTGATGAAGGGGGGACGGCAGAGGTTTGTGCCGTTTAATTGGCGGGCGTTTCGGTATGTGAAGTTGAAGTTTCGGAATGCTTTTGAGCCTGTGAAGGTGCATGGGGTGCGGGTGCTTATCAGCAGGTATCCGTTTGAGAATCGTGGAGGATTTGCCGGTAGCGATGCGATGCTGAACAAAATTTTTGAGATTTCGCGGTATACGCTGCGGCTCTGCTCGAATGAGGCACTGATGGATACGCCGTGGCGGGAGGCGGCGCAGTGGCTTGGGGATGTGGCGGCGGTGACGCAACCGGCGATCCACGCGTGCTTCGGCGATGCGGCGCTCACGGGGAAGTTCCTCAGGCAGGCGGCGATGAATCAGTATCAGACGGGGCTCCTGTCCAATACATCGAACATCTCGAAGGGCGGGATGGATTGGATGATTCCGGATTACTCGCTGTGGTGGATCATCGGGCTGTGGGAACAGTATATGTACACGGGTCAGCGGAGATGGGTGGAGGCGTTTTATCCGCAGGTGCTGCGGATTTTGCAGGGGCATCTGTGTCATGTGAATGAGCGGGGGCTGGTGGAGGATATGCCGTTCTGGGTGTTCGTGGACTGGGCGGATGTCGATAAGCGTGGGGAATGTGCGGCGTATAACGCGATTTTCTACGGGACGCTGGCGGTAGTCGAGCAGATGGCGGAACTGAAAGGAGATAAGAGCACGCTGGAAACGGTGCGAACCGTGCGAGAAGCGATCAAGGCGAATTTCATGGAACGGCTTTTCGATGCGAAACGCGGACTTGTCGCGGATGCACGCATCGGCGAGGAACTCTCGAGCAAGACGTCGGAGCAGGGGAATATGGCGGCGATCCGATTCGGACTGGTCGATGAGGCGGTCGCGAAGCAGATTGTGTCGCGGGTGTTTGAGGGATCGCCGCGTAAAGATGTGACTGAGGCGCAGCCGTTTTTCATGGTGGTTGTGTTGCAGGCGTTGCAGCGGGTCGGGCGGATGGATTTGGCGATCAGGCTGATGAAGGATCGCTGGGGGAAACGGATGGTGGATCGCGGGGCGACGTCGGTGTTCGAGGAGTGGAGCATCAATGGGTCGCGACGGTCGGGGAAGTTTGAGCCGTTCATGAGGACGCAGTCGCATGCGTGGTCGGCGTGTCCGGCGGAGTTTTTGATTCGTCATTTGATGGGGTTGGAGATTGTGGGGGCGGGGTGTGAGCGAATTCGGCTGGCGCCGGCGTGGTTGGGGTTTGATTATGAGGCGGCGTTTCCAACGCCCAAGGGAATCGTGCGGGTGATTTGTAAACAAGGGAAGGTGGAGACGCAGGCGCCGGAGGGGGTGGTGGTCGAACCTTAAGCTGGTAGAATCCTCGTAAGCGTATCACAACAGGAGGTCTGTCATGCGAGTCGTTGGGCTTGGTATCGTGGTATTGTCAGGTACGGTGATGGCCAGCGTCGGTACAATTGCAAATGCTTTTGGCCGTTACCAGGGTGATGGATTACTCGTATATGGCTCGATACTCGTCGGCATAGCGACGCTGCTGATCATCATCGATCACTTTCGTAGTATTCTCGAATCCGGCACAAAATCTCGTGCGGAGTCTGATTCGTCTGGGAATCGTACAGCTGACGTGTAGGTGTGGTTCGCGACGCCGCAAGCGGATTTGGGGGCCTGTTACAAGAGCGGTGCCAAACCGCCGCGCTACCGCGGGGAGCTCCGGTGTGAACTCCGATTCACTATTGACTGTGGTGGAATCAGCCGATATAAAGGATTGCATGATGACCTTGAGCCTTCAACTTAGCGTGCTTATTAACCTTCGGAGCGAGTGCTCGTAGGGTCGTCTGGTTATTGTGTGTGATAAAGACCCCGCGAGTGAGACTCGCGGGGTTTTTTGTTTTTTAGGAAAGATTAGACATTCGAAAGAGGAACTTGCCATGAATGAGATGCCGATACGGATATTTGATACGACGTTGCGGGATGGGGAGCAGTCGCCGGGGGCGTCGCTGAATTTGAAGGAGAAGTTGGAGATTGCGCGGGCGCTCGAGCAGTTGGGCGTGGATGTGATTGAGGCGGGGTTTCCGATCACCAGCGATGGGGATTTCCAGGCGGTCTCGGCGATTGCGTCGGAGATTACGGGATCGACGGTGGCGGGGTTGGCGCGGTGTACGGAGAAAGATGTGCGGCGGGCGGGGGAGGCGGTGAAGCATGCGAAAATGGGGCGGATCCATGTGTTTTGCGCGACTTCGAAGATACATCGGGAATTTAAGTTGAAGAAAGCGAAGGAGGAGATTATTCGGATGACGCGGGAGAATGTGGGGTTAGCGAGGGAGTATGTGGGGGATGTGGAATTTTCGCCGGAGGATGCGTCGCGGACGGAGTTGGATTATCTCGCGGAAGTGGTGCAGGCGGCGATTGAGGCGGGGGCGACGGTGATTAATTGTCCGGATACGGTGGGGTTCGCTACGCCGCAGGAGCATAGGGAAATGTTTCAGTATCTGGTGAAGCATGTGCGAGGGGGGGGGGGAGCGGAGAAGGTGATTTTTTCGGCACATTGTCACAATGATCTGGGACTGGCGACGGCGAATTCGCTCGCGGCAATCCAGGGCGGAGCGCGGCAGGTGGAGTGCACCATCAACGGCATCGGCGAACGGGCGGGAAATGCGTCGCTGGAAGAAATAGTCATGGCGCTCAAGACGCGGCATGATGTATTTGCGTATACCACACGGATCAATACGAAGAAATTGGTGCCCGTGAGCCGACTGGTCAGTTCGCTCACCGGGTTGCATGTACAGCGGAATAAGGCGATTGTTGGGGAAAATGCCTTTGCGCATGAGTCGGGGATTCATCAGGATGGGATGCTCAAGAACAAGAGCACCTACGAGATTATGACGCCGGCGGATGTGGGATGGGCGCAGTCGCGGAATGTGCTGGGGAAGCACTCGGGGCGGCATGCGTTCAAGACACGAATGGAGGAACTCGGTTATCAACTGGCAGATGAAGAATTGAACAAGGCGTTCGAGAAGTTCAAGACGCTCTGCGATAAAAAGAAAGAGATTTACGATGAGGATCTGGAGGCGATCGTTGAGGATCAGTTCGAGCATGCGGAGCAACTCTTCAAGGTTAAGAGCCTGCATGTGACGGCGGCCACCGGGGGGAATGCGGCGGCGAGCGCGACGGTGACGCTGATGGATGCGACGGGGACGGAGTCGTCGGATACGGCGGCGGGCGATGGGCCGGTGGATGCGATGTTCGAGGCGATTCAGCAGATCACGCATATCCGGGCGACGCTGCAGCATTATGAGGTGCGGTCGGTTACCAGCGGTAAGGACGCGCAGGGCGAAGCGACGGTGGAACTGCTGCACACGGACCGTAAGTACCGGGGACGCGGTGTGAGTACGGATATTCTTGAGGCGTCGGCGAAGGCGTACCTGGCGGCGATTAATCGGATTCGGACGATGTACCAGGGAGAGAAGCCAGAAGCCGGAAGCCAGAAGCCGGAAGGGCCGTGAGGGATCACCTGGAGTTGACGCTTTAGCGTGCTTCGTGGAGGAACACGCTGAAGCGTGAACTCCGAGGTTATGGGTGTAGTGGTTTGTGTTGGACGCCGGGGGCTTGTTGTTGATGGATGGAATTTTGGTATTGGGTGGAGTCGAGCAGGGCAAGGCCGATGAAGAGGGCGACGAAAATCAGGCAGCCGATGAAGACGATGGCGTTGAACGGCTTGTCCCAGAACAGGTGCATGAAGAAGAGGAGGACTAAGGAGGCTTTGAGGACGGCGATGGTCAGGGCGATGAAGAGATTGAACCTGCCGAAATTGAATTCGGAAGCGGTGACAGTCAGAACGGTCAGGATGACTAGAGCGAAGAAGACGCGGAGGAGGATTTTGAAGGGGACGATATGAGCGATTGGGGAGGGCATGATAGAACTCCGCGTTACGTGTTTCCGATGAGATAGAGGAGAGGGAAAAGGAAAATCCAGATGAGGTCGACGATGTGCCAGTAGAGGGCGGTGAAGTCGATGGGGGCGAAGTATTGGGGGGAGAAGTCGCCGCGGGTGGTGCGGAGGAGGAGCCAGGTGATGAGGGAGATGCCGACGAGGACGTGGATGGCGTGGAGGCCGGTCATGAGGAAGTAGATGCCGAAGAAGATGTGGGTGTTGTTGGGTTCGGGTTCGAGGGAGGGAGTGGGGGCTAGCCATGACATGCTAAAGCGTGAACTCCGGTCGTTGTCGACCCAGGCGGGATTCAGGCCGGCGGGGCCGATGGGGGCGCGGAAGGTTTCGGTGGGAGGAATCAGAGCCGCGACCGTCAGGGAGCGACCGTGCGGCAATGTGGAAGCGGCGCCCCCCTCCCATGTCGCTCCCTTACGGTCGCGGCTCTGATCGTCCAATGCTTCGGCTTCGGCGGGGGGTAATTCTCGTGGGTTGTAGCGAGGGCCGGGGAGGAGGTGTTCCTGCCATTTGTTTTTGTATTCGATGTATTTGACGGACAGGAAAGCGCTGCCGCAGAGGATGGTGATGGCGAGCAAGGTGGTGCAGAGATTTTTTTGGTTGAGCTGTGCGGCGCGGACGGACCAGGCCATGGTGAAGGAGGAGGAGATGAGGATGAGGGTGTTAAGGGCGCCGAGCCATTTGTTGAGGTATTGGTGTGCGAATGCAAAGATATCGGGGTGGTTGGAGCGATAGACGGCGTAGGCGCAGAACAGGCCGGAGAAGAGGAGGATTTCGGTGGTGAGGAAGAGCCAGATGCCGAGCTTGCCGGAGTCGAATTGCTGCTGCGGCGAGTTGAAATGAGAGGCGAGGTGGGGTTGGGTGGTGGACATTATTGGCATCCGTAAGTGAAGAAGCCAGAAGCCAGTAGCCAGAAGGTTTCAAGTTTGTGACTTCTGGCTTCTGGCTTCTGGCTCCTGGCTTCTTCTGTAGCCTTCCTGGTCGGAGATCCAGACGAGGTTGGCGTGGTCGTAGGGGTCGCCGACGAGGGGCGGAGTGCTGAAGTTGTCGTGCGGGGGCGGAGAGGGGCAGGACCATTCGAGAGTGGCGGCGCCCCAAGGATTGGGAGGGGATTGTCTGCCACGGAAGAGTGAGTGGATGAGGACGGCGGCGGCGAGGATGAAGCCGAGGAGTTGGATGCCGGCGCCGAGGGAGGAGAGGATGTGGTAGGGAGCGAATTCGGGGAGGTAGGTTGCGGAGCGTCGGGGCATGCCGTGGGAGCCGAGGAGGAATTGGGGGAGGAAGGTGGTGTTGAAGCCGAGGAAGATCAGGGCACAGGCGAGGCGGGCGGGGTTTTCGTTGTAGAGTTTGCCGGTCATTTTGGGCCACCAGTAATGGAGGCCGGAGAGGAAGCCCATGAGAGTTCCGCCGAACATGACGAAGTGGAAGTGGGCGACGACGAAGTAAGTGTCGTGGACGTGGACGTTGAGGGAGAGTGAGCCGAGGTAGATGCCGGAGAGGCCGCCGAGGGTGAAGAGGAAGAGGAAAGCGAGGGCGTAGCACATGGGGGTTTTGAGGGAGATGGAGCCTTTGTACATGGTGGCGAGCCAGTTCCAGACTTTGATGGCGGAGGGGATGGCGACGCACATGGTGAGGAAGGAGAAGATGGTGGAGAGGAGTGTGGATTGGCCGTTGGGGAACATGTGGTGTCCCCAGACGAGGAAGCCGATGATGGCGATGGCGAGGGAGGAGATGGCGACGAAGTGATAGCCGAAGATAGGTTTGCGTGAGAATGTGGGGATGACTTCGGACATGATGCCCATGGCGGGGAGGATCATGATGTAGACGGCGGGGTGGGAGTAGAACCAGAAGAAGTGTTGGAAGAGGATGGGATCGCCGCCGAAACGGGGGGAGAAGATGCCGACGTGGAGGGTACGTTCCATGATGAGAAGGAGGAGTGTGATGCCGAGGATGGGGGTGGCGAGGATTTGGATGACGGCGGTGGCGTAGAGAGACCAGAGGAAGAGAGGCATGCGGAACCAGGTCATGCCATTGGGGGGGGAGGGGCGGAGTTTGTGGATGGTGACGATGAAGTTCATGCCGGTGAGGATGGAGGAGAAGCCGAGGATGAAGATGCCGAAGACCATGAGTGAGACGGCGTCCCGTGAGCCGATGTCGGGGTCGGAAGAGTAGGGAGTGTAGAAGGTCCAGCCGGTGTCGACGGCGCCGAGAATGATCGAGAGGATGACGATCAGAGCGCCAGAGACGTAGAGGTAATAGGAGAAGAGATTGAGGCGGGGGAAGGCGACGTCGCGGGCGCCCAGCATGAGCGGCAGGACGAAATTGCCAAGAGCGCCCGGAACGCCGGGGATCAGCACGAGGAAAATCATGATCGCGCCGTGAAGTGTAAACATCTGATTGTAATGATCGTAATCCTTGGCGACGGTAAAGATGGCGCCGTTGGGGGAGAGGAGCTGCGTGCGGACGATCATGGCGAAGAGGCCGCCGAGGGAGAAGGCGGCGAGGGTTGAGACGAGGTACATGATGCCGATGCGTTTGTGGTCGAGGGTGAGGAGCCAGGAGCGGATGCCGCGGGGGTGGGTGAGGTAGTTGGCGGTGGTCATTGGGGCCTCATTTGTAGAAAAGACAAGGTGACAGGGTGACAGGGAGCACCTTGTCACCTTGTCACCCCTTCACCTTGTCCCCCCTTTCCCTTCGCGGCGAGAGATTCGGGGTGATAGGGGTGTTTGGCGTCGGCGTTGAAGAGGTCGGGATTTTTTTCTGGGGTGAATTCGGGGGTGTAGGGGAGAGAGCCGACGCTTTTGATGTAGGCGAGCAGGGCGTGGAATTTTTCATCGTTGAGCGTGTTGCCGCTGAACTGAGGTTGCGGGGGCATCGAGTTTGGGAAGCCGGCGACGATTTTTGCGCCTGGGTCGAGGACGGATTCACGTATGTAGGCTTCCCATTTTTTATCGGAGTCGGAGGGTGAGAGGGTGTAGCCGAGGACGTTGGAGTAGGAGAAGGTGACTTTGCTTTTCCAGAGACCTTTCCAGGTGGGGCCGATGCTGCCGGGGGCGCCGGTGACGTTGTGGCAGGAGATGCAGCTCTGGTTGAAAAAACGCTGGCCAACCTTGACGTAGGGGATCCACTTTCCGGTGGCGGCGTCTTTGAAGGGGTTTGCGAGCTCGATCATTTTTCGGTCGTAGTCTTCTTTGTTAAGGACGTAGACATGTGTAATCATTTTGGAGTGGCCCTGGCCGCAGTATTGGGTGCAGAAGAGGTTGAAGCCGCCGGGGTTTTGGGCGTTGATGAAGGGGGGGGAGAGTTGTTCGGGGATGAACCAGATTTGGGTAGTGCGGCCGAAGATGGCGTTACGCTGGGTGCGGAAGGCGGGGATGTAGACGCCGTGGAGGACGTCGCTGGAGGTGATGTTGAGGAGGGTGGGGATACCTTTTTCCAGGTAGAGGTTTTTGTCCATCGAGCCGTTGGGATAGGTGAAATCGAAGGTCCACTTGGAAGCGACGACCTGGACGGGACGACAATCGGACTGGGGCGTGTCGTAGTTGATGAAGCCTTTGAAGCCGACGAAGAAGATGGCCATGACCAGGGCCAGCGGGATGCCGGTCCACATGACTTCCAAAGGGATGTTGCGGGTGATCACGGGGGTTTGTTCGTTTGGGCCGCGGCGGCGATACTTGATGATGAAGATACACATGACGACAACAACGATCATGAAAAAGAAAGCGGTGGAGCCCAGGACGAAGTTCCAGCCCCAGTCGAAGTCCCTGGCGAGATTGGACGAAGAAGGCGGAAGGAAGAATTTGTCCACCGGGGATTGCTGGGAGAGAAGATGGAGAGGGTTTGGCATGTGTAAAATTCATAAAATTCGTTCAATTCGTACAATTCGTGGAGGGGGGAGGCGGGGTGAAAGGGTGTTTGTTTTTTTTGAATTCGTTGTGCCAGAGGATGGAGAGCATGGTGATGACGAAGATGAGGGAGGCCAAGGCAGCGGCGACGCCGGTGTAGAACCAGGGGTTTTGCTCGTAGCGGCCGGTGAGGGGGTTGTAGTGCATGGCGCCGCAGGAGAGTCCGATGCCCAGGAGTCCGCTGCCGATGGTGCCGTTGGAGGCGAGGCGAAGGGCGTTGTGGAGTTGGTCGGGCTCGTACTGGACGTTGAGAATGGTTTGAGAGACGCGGCCGTCGGGTGTGCAGATGAAAATGCCGGCGGAGTGGAGGAACTTGTCGCCTTCGAATTGGCGGCGGAAGCCGAAGCCGACGGTGTCGGCGAGTTGCTTGATGTTCGCTTCGCCGCCGGTGAGATAGGTGAGGCCGGGCTGAGATTCGGGGAGAGGGACTTTGGCGAGATAGTTTTTGCGTTTGATGGCGGCGAGGGCGGGGGTATCGTCGGGATCGATTGAGACGATCAGGATGTCGTAATCCTTGCCGAGCTGGAGTTCGCGGGGGCCCTGGCGGACGGCGCCCATGAGGCTGTCCTGAGTCAGGCCACAGATGGAGGGGCATGAGAAGTAGACAAGTGTGAGAATGACGGGTCGCCCTTTTCCGCCGTGATGGAAGAAGGTGGAGAGCGGAGCGGTTTTGCCGGTGGAGTCGGTGAATTCGAGGTTGAGCGGGAGCGTGGCGCCGGACTTGTCGACGATGGCGGGATTGGGGACGATGGCGGGGCCAGCGTCGCCGGAGAGATCGGAGCGATACTGGGCGTATGCGTGGGAAGCTAGAAGCCAGAAGCCAGAAGCCAGAAGTGGGATACACGCTAAAGCGTGAACTCCGGTTGGATGGGATCTCATTTGCCTTCTCCTTGTGCGTAGCGTTTGACGGTGGCTGCGATGGCGTCGTCGATGGGAATGCGCCGGACATTGGGAATACGGGGATTGAGGCCGGCAGGATCGTAGAGGTCATTGTTGTACTGATTGAAGGCGGCGGTGAGGATGGGGTCGTGGCGCCATTTGGCGTCTCGCTCGGCACTGTCCATATTATAGAACCACACTTGCAGGAAAAGGATGATGAGTAGAAGACTGGCCGCGAAACCTGCGATGACGACGGCCAGCAGGGGGATATTGATGTCCTCAGTTTGCGTGTAGTCGCTGGAAGTAGTCATTACGATTTACTCCGTGCCCAGCGGCATGCAAGCATGCCGGCTAAATAGTAGTTACGCGTTTTCGTAAGCGAGCGATTCTTTGAGTCGCGGGTCCTGCGTGGGCACGAGCGGCTTGCCCTTGAGGGAGTACAGGGTGAAGCAGATGAACAGGCCGCCGATGCCGATGAAGCAGAGGGCAGTGATCAGGAGGTTCAGCGGTTCGAAGGGGAAGCGGATCTGGTGGTAGAAGGCGTTGAATTCGGGGCGAAGGGCGTGGACGTTGTGGCGATCAAGCAGGATGGGGAGAGAGTCGGTGAGCGGAGCGTGCGGGTTGGCGGGATTGACGGTGCGAGAGATATCGCGGCTCCATGCGTTGGGCATGACGAGGTAGAAGATGTCGAGGGCACAGGCCAAGAGCGACCAGATTGCCCAGAAGGCGATGACGGTGCTCTTGCGTTTGGCGCGGCGTGCAAGCAGGCCGAGGAAAGGGATCACAAAATGCACCGCTAACAGCAGCAGTGAGACGGATGCCCAGATGTCGATTTGTCGCGGGATGTAGAACTGCGTTTCCTCCGGGATGTTGGCGTACCAGATGAGCAGATACTGGGAGAAGGCGATGTAGGCCCAGAAGATGGTGTAGGCGAAGATCCATTTGGCGAGGTCGTGGTAGTGGTTTTGGTTGATGGCGGTGCTCAACACGCTACAGCGTGAACTCCGGATTTGGAGGATGAGGGCCAGGAGCGTGATGGCGGAGATGGCGGCGAGCATGGCGCCGGCGAAGAAGTAGACGCCGAAGATGGTGGAGAACCAGTGAGGGTTCAGGCTTTTGATCCAGTCGAAGGCAAAGCCGGTGAGAGCCAGGGCGGTAAGGATGATGAGAGGGAAGGAGAGGTGTTCGAGATGGGTGGTGATACGGGGGTCGCCGGTGATGTCCTGCTGGGTGGAACGGGCGTGGTAGTAGCGGGCGGTGAAGGCGAAGAGGAGGAAATAGGCGGCCAGGCGGAGGTAGAGGAAGGTGGGGTTGAGGTAGCCGGACTTGAGCGTGAGAGCGGTGTCGTTTTGGACGATGCCCGGCTCGAGCCATCCGAGCATCTTGTGATCGTTGATAAGGATGGGGATAAATAGAATGATCAGCAGGAAAATGTTTTGCGAAATGCCTTCGGCGAGGCGGCGAACGGTGACCGACCAGGCTGAACGTGTGGCGTACTCGATCAGGATGAAGAGAATCGAGCCGATCGTGATGGCAAGGAAAAAGCAGTAGGCGGTGAGGTAAGAGTGCAGCAGATGGTTGTAGATTTCTGCGTTTGTGGCGCCTAGCCAGAGAGCGGCGATCAGTGCGACAATGCCAACCAGCAGCGACGGAATGCCCAAGCGTGTGGCTACCGGGCCGATGAGGGGGAGTGAATTTTCGATTTTCGATTTTCGATTTTCGATTTTTTAGCTCCGTGACTTCGTGATGGTTTTTTCGTGCGCCTTCGTGTGCTTAGTGGCTTCGTGGTCGGGTTGCGGGCGAGATGTCTGCGTTTTGGGATTTTTGCAGGGCGCGGACGTAAGAGATGATCGACCAACGATCGAGGATGGAAATTTGTTTGTCGTACGGGGGCATGGTGCGGATGCCGTGGGTGATGGTGTTGAAGAGGTGGCCGTCGGTGCGGGTGAGGATTTTCGGCTCGTTGAGATTTTGCGGTTGGACCCATGCGGAGGCGGCGGTGGGATCGTTGGTGGGCGGAGCGTCTTGCAGGGATTTAGCGCGGATGGCGACCGGGCCGTCGCCGTAGCCGGACTGGCCGTGGCATGGAAAACAGTAGATATCAAAGCGATCCTGGCCGCGGCGGATGAACTCGGGCGTCACGGGTATCTGTAACGGAATCGTTTTGACGTAGAAAGTTGTATCTTTGGCGATCGCGGCATCGTCGGTCGGCGGCTTGATCGCGTTGAACTGATCGTCGGTCATGGCGGCGGGGCGCACGCGGCCGAGCATGATGTTGGCGTGGGTCGTGGGATCGGTCAGCGAGAGTGGTTTGCCGATCACGCGGGGATTGATCGGATCGTTGAGAGTCTCCGGTTGCAGGGTGATATCTTCACGAGCGAGAACGCCGTCGATTTGCGGGCGCATTGCGCGGCCGTCGGCGAACATGGGCGAGGGCGACTGCGCGTTCTTCCTGGCCTGCTGGTCCATGTCCAACACGGGATGAACGGCGCCCTTTTTACTGCGGATGGCGCGTGAGCGTGCTACCAGAGCGAAGGGCAACAGAGCCACAAGAACGACGACTATGAGGATGCCACAGCCGAGCTTGGACATATATCAGTCTTTCACCTCTTCAATGGCGGCCGGATGCGTGGAGATAAGGAGTTCCCTCGAAACATGAATATCGAATTTGGGATCGGAGACTTCCAGGAGAATAAAAAATTTGTCATCGGTCACCTGTCGGAAGCGAGCGACTTTGAACAGGGGATGATAGAGCCGCGGCAGACAGGAAAGCGCCCATGCGCCGAAAAAACTTGCCAGCGACGCGAAGAGTATCGTGAGTTCAAAGATGACGGGGATATTCGACGGCAGCGACCAGTGCGGCTTGCCGGAGATAATCAGCGGATAGCCTGAAAGAACATACAGGGAAGCGGACTCCGTGTGCGGACTGTTGACGTACCATTGCAGGAAGCATGCCGCCGCGGCGCCGAGGACGCCGCCGCCCAGCACGAGCCACGGAAGGATCGTTTTCTTGAGGCCCATCGCCTGGTCGAGGCCGTGCACAGGGAACGGCGTGAGGCAGTCCCATCGCCTGAAACCCGCGTCGCGAATAACCTCCGCGGCACGCAGAATGTCGCGTGGCGAGTCGTATTGGGCGAGGTAGCCGTAGAGGCGAGGTTTGTTCATGGTTCTGTCGCTCCCTTACGGTCGCGGCTCTGATAGTCATGTGCTTGCGGGAGGATCGATTTGACTTCGGCCATCGCGATCATCGGCAGATAGCGGCAGAACAGCAGAAACAGCGTAAAAAACAGCCCGAAAGAGCCCATGAGCGTGAGCACTTCGACATAACTTGGCATGTACCAATGCCAGGAGGAGGGGAGGAAGTCGCGGGAGAGGCTTGTGACGATGATGACGAAGCGTTCGAGCCACATGCCGATGTTGATGAGGACCGCGATGATCATCAGTGCCCACGGATTTTGGCGCATCCATTTGAACCAGAGGCACTGCGGAACGATGACGTTGCAGCTGAGCATGATCCAGCCGGCCCACCACATGTCGCCGAACATGCGGTTGAGGAAATGGAAGCGGTCGAACGGGCTCGCGGAATAATAGGCGACGAAAAATTCCATCAGGTAGGCGTAGGCGACCATCAGGGACATGACGAGGATGATTTTGGCCATGTTGTCGAGGTGGCGCATGGTGATGAAATCTTTAAGGCCGAAGAGAGAGCGGGCGGGGACGGCGAGGGTGATTACCATCGCAAAGCCTGAGAAAATGGCCCCGGCGACGAAGTAGGGCGGGAAGATGGTGGAGTGCCAGCCGGGGACCTGTGCGACGGCGAAATCGAAAGAGACGACGCTGTGCACGGAGAGCACCAGCGGCGTGGCAAGGGCGGCGAGCAGGAGATATGATTTTTCGTAGATATGCCAATGGCGATAGGAGCCGCGCCAGCCGAGCGAGAGGATGCCGTAGAGGAGGAACCGCCATTTGGTGGTGGCTCGATCGCGGAACGACGCCAGATCGGGCACCATGCCCATGTACCAGAATAAGATGGAGACGGTGGCGTATGTCGATACGGCGAAGAAGTCCCAGAGCAGCGGCGAGAAGAAGTTCGGCCAGAGTCCCATCTGGTTGGGGAGGGGGAAGAGCCAATAGACGAACCAGACGCGTCCGACGTGGATGCCGGGGAACATGCCGGCGCATACGACGGAGAAGATGGTCATTGCTTCGGCGAAGCGGTTGATGCCGGTGCGCCATTTTTGACGGAAGAGGAAGAGGATCGCGGAGATCAGTGTGCCGGCGTGCGCGATGCCGACCCAGAAGACGAAGTTGGTGATATCGAAGGCCCACATGTTGGGGCGATTCATACCCCAGACGCCGACGCCGGTGAAGAAGAGATAGGCGATCATGGTGCCGAGGATGGCGAGGAAGGTGATTGCGATGGCGAAGGCGATGTACCAGGCGCGAGGGGGGCGGGGGGATTCGGCGATGTGGCAGATTTTTTCGGTGATGGCGCGGATGGAGGCGGAATCGCCGGTGACGAGCGTAGCGCGGAAACGCGGATCGGTCAGGGTGTTGTCAATTTCAGTGGCGGTCATCAAAATCCTGTTTCATCAAGTCGTTAAATCGTCAAGTCGTCAAGTCGATGGGAGAGTCTGCCAGTTTTTCTGTCACCCCTTCACCTTGTCACCCTGTCACCTTGTCATTTCAGCGGGGTTGCGGATTTTGGCGAGGTAGCGGGTGCGGGGTTTGGTGTTGAGTTCGGGGTCGAGCAAGGCGTAGCTCTGGGCGAGGGAGCAGAGTTTGGCGACCTTGGAATTTTTGTCGTGCAGGTCGCCGAAGACAATCGCGCCGGTCGGGCAGGCCTGCTGGCAGGCGGTGACGACGGTGCCGTCGGGCCAGATTGATGGTTCGCCAGAATGACGGGTTTTGGCGCGGATGGCGATGCGAGCGGCTTCGATGCGTTGGATGCAATAGGTGCATTTTTCCATCACGCCACGGGAACGGACGGTGACTTGTGGATTTTTAGACATTTTGACAAGTTCGTTGATGTCTTCGCGAAGGATGTTGGGGACGTAGAGGTTTTGGAGGGTGCCGAAGTTGTAGTCGAAGAAGTTGAAGCGTCGGACCTTGTAGGGGCAGTTGTTGGAGCAGTAGCGTGTGCCGACGCAGCGGTTGTAGGCCATCATGTTGAGGCCTTCGCGGCTGTGCGTGCTGGCAAGCACCGGGCAGACCTCCTCACACGGGGCGTTTTCGCAGTGCATGCAGAGGAGCGGCTGGTGCAGCGCCTGCGGCGCGCTGGTTTCGTCAACGTTACCGTTGGCGTCCTTCGGCCATTTGAAGTAGCGGTCGATGCGTAGCCAGTGCATTTCGCGGCCGCGGTAGACCGTTTCCTTGCCGACGATGGGGATGTTGTTTTCGCTCTGGCATGCGACCACGCAGGCGGAGCAGCCGGTGCAGGCGGTCAGGTCGATGGCCAGGCCCCACTTGTGATTGAGATAGTCGCCGTTGTTGTCTTTCGCGTCGTAATCGTGCTCGTTCCACATGGAGAGGCTGATGGTCTTACGCGTTTCGAGTGCCGGATGCTGCTGGTACTGGGCGAGGGTGCCTTCGATGATCAGGTCGGACACGATGGCGTGCATGCGGTCCCGGCCGACCTTGTCGATGACGTGGTGATCCTGCACGCAGGCAAGGCGATTGACCTTGTCGCCATATTTTTGTACGTCGATGTAGATGATGCCGTGGTTTTGTGCGTCGGCGGTGGAGGTGAGGGCGTAGGCGTTGGCGCCAACGTTGTTGGCGATGGCGCCGAGCGTTTTGCGGCCGTAGCCGACGGCGAGGCCGAAGGTGGCGTTCGGATAGCCGGGCATGATGAAGATTGTGGCATCGATGTTTTCCATCAGAGCCGCGACCGTCTGGGAGCGATCGTGCGATAATGCGTCAGGAGAGTGGGTCGCTCCCTTACGGTCGCGGCTCTGATAGTCATGTGTACGGCGGATGCGGACGACGTCGTCGCTTTGCAGGCCGAGCTTGGCGGCGGTCTGCGGTGAGACCAGTAGCGGATTGTCCCAGCAGACGCGAGTCATGGGGTCGGGCAGTTCCATGAGCCAGCCGTTGTTGGTGAAACGGCCGTCGTAGGCGGAGCCGGTGATTAGCGTCAGTTGGAATGCGTCATGACACGCTGAAGCGTGAACTCCTGTGGCGTCATGGCGAGCTAAAGCGTGAACTCCGGGGAGGGATTCGGGTTTACGGGCGGAGTTTTCGACAATGCCGTTGGAGAGGGACTGCTTCCAGGACCATTCGGAATAGCGGCCTTTGAGGTAATCGTTTTTTGCGGTTTCGCGGACAATTTCCAGGCCGCGGCGTTCTTTGCCGGCGAGCAGGGAGAGGATTTCGATCGTACTTTTTCCGCCGAAGATTGGTTCGATCAGCGGCTGGGCGATTGAGACCGTTCCGTCGAACGTGCGGACATCGCTCCATGCTTCCAGGTAGTGGGCCATGGGAATGTGCCACCCCCCCCCTCTCATGCAGGCTTGAGCGGTTTCGTCTTCGTACAGGCCGGCGTGAATGGAGGCTTTGGCTTTACTCAGGATGTTGGCGAGGTCCAAGTCGGCGGGGGCGGTGAGCACCGGGTTGGCGCCGAGAATGAGCACGACGTCGGCGGTTTGGGCGGCTTTGGCGAAAGCGATGAGTTGCTCGCTGTGCGGCGTCCAGGTCTTTTCATCACGCGGGTCCTCGGGATCGGCGTAATAATCGACGGGAGCGTTGATGGCGAAATTGATCGCGGCGATAGCGGCGTGGATCTCCGGGGCTAAACGCTGACCGACGACGAAGACCGCCTTGCCGGGATGGGCGGCGATGTCCTGCATCAGCGTTCGGCTAAATGCAGCCATGTCTTCGGGGGGAGTCGGCACGCTCAAGCGCGAACTCCGGTTATCAGTATCGCTGGAAAGTGATGCGAGGATCGCTTTGACGATCGGAGCGATGAACGACGGTTGGACTGCGTGGCGGTGATCGGCCATTGAACCAGTGGTAGTGAAGCCGCTCTCCAGCACGTAGAGGCGGTTCATGGTCGCATGACTGGCATTCGCGGAATCGTGCAGTTTCCGGCCCGCGGCGAAATCGCGGGCGTACTTCGTGGACATCGGATCGCCGTTGAACAGGTCGGCGTCGATCGAAACGATCACCTCGGCTTTGTCGAGTTGCGGGACTGCGCGCAGTGGACGGCCGAAGACCTGCTGGGCGCCGGCGCGTTGGTTGTCGTTGCTGATGGCTTCGTACTCGAACCACTTGGCTTGCGGGAGCAGTTTGCGAGTCGCGGCGACGGAGGGCGAACGGGAGGCTTCCGTAAGAATCACCAGGCCGGAGCCGTCGGGATGGATGGTCGATTTGGCGAATGCGGCGAAGTCGGCCCAGGATTTTTCGATTCGTTCCCGGCCTTCGTTTCGCGGTCCCGTGACGTCCCGGCGCAACACCGGTGAGCGGGAGCGGTCGGGGTCGTAAAGGCCGAGGATTGATGCTTGCAGGTACATATCTGATGCCCCCCCCCCTTGCGAAAGCGGGTGCGTTGGGTTGCCATCGATTTTGATCGGGCGGCCGTCCATGGAGACGGCGAGCGCGCCGATGCCGATGCCGCCGATTTCCGTTGCGGTGGCGTAGGAGACGGGGACGCCATCCATGCGGCTGGGCGGACGATGCGCGTAAGGAGCAAGCTCTTCCGCGGGCCAGCGGCGGCAGGATGTCAGACCGGCCAGAGCGATCGAGGCGCCCATGATTTTCAGGAATGTGCGGCGGGATTCGTTGCCGCCGCCACCGCCGTCATCCCCGCAAAGCCCCGCATTGCCATGCGGGGCTCCTTCGAAATCTGTTTTGTCGTTCATCGATGGCATGTCACACAGTCCGTGTTGGGATTTACGTGATATTGCTCTTTAAGCTTTTTGCCAAGCTCAGCGCGAGCTTGAGGGATGGTCATGTCGGCATAAGTGCCGGAGATAACGTCCGGCTGCCACTCGAGGTTGGTCACCTGGTCAAGTGGGCGCAGTTTGCTTTCGGGCTCGCGGTGGCACTGCAGACACCATGCCATGTTCAGCGGCTGCGTCTGGAAGACATTGTCCATGCGGTTGATGTTGCCGTGACATTCGACGCAGGAGACCGAGGCGTTGACGTGGGCGGCGTGGTTGAAGTAGACGTAATCGGGCAACATGTGAACGCGATTCCAGGGGATGGGTTTACCGGCCAGCGCGGGGTCGCCGGTGCCGTAGGAATCGCGGAGTGCCTGGAGTTTGTCGGAGTTGGGCCGAATCGCCTTGTGGCAGTTCATGCAGGTCTCCGTCGGCGGAACGGCAGCGAAACCGGCATGCTCCACCGTGTTATGGCAGTAGCGGCAATCCATGCCGAGCTCACCGACGTGCTGGGCGTGACTGTACGCGATCGGCTGCTTCGGCTGGTAATTCGAGTTGAGCGTCACGGGGTCCAAAGCATAGCCGATGAACGCGGCGGCATAGAACGGCAAGATCAACAGGCAAACGACAAGCCCCATAACGGCCTTGTTGGACCACCTTGGAAAAACAAACAAGGGTTTGGCATCCATGTTCGTGATATCCGCCGTTGAAGGATGAAGCCCCTGCACGAAGCCCACTGGCTGATGGTAAGGCAAAAAAACCACAGGTCAAACGAGCGACACAAGGTTTTTGCCCACCCACTTCCTTTTTGTCAAAAACGGTGCGAACATCAAACGCACCACAGCGTAGCCATACATAGCGGAGACGACACTCTGGCACCTGGTGGAGAAGTGCGATGAATTGGATTGGATGGCAGCATCGGTGGCAGATCGTGGGGCTTTGTGTCGCGGCGATAGCGGCCTTCCACCTGGCCTACGCGACAGAGAGTCTCGGTTGGTTCGCAGCGATTTACCTATTCTGTCTGTTTCGTCTGGTCTGGGTCCAAACTGGGCCGCCTGAAGGGGCGAGGTGGGTGGCATTCCGAGCGTTTCGGTCATTTGAACATTCGGATTTGATTCGTCATTCGTCATTCGAATTTCTTCCAATTTCTTCCCTCAAAAACGGGCAACCCAATCATTATTGCTCCTTTCCCCTTGACCCGCCGAGTGCAAACGGAGATATTCTACAAAATATCCCGGCGTCGCTTCCTGCATGCCGGTGATGATGGCTTTCATTTGGTTTCGGAGGTTTTTCATGGCCGTGGTGCATGCCCGTAGTACCCCTCCCTATGCGACGATTATTTTTGTGTTCCTCTGGGTGATCGCCACCGGTGTGGCGATCTGGCTGGCGGTGCAGCGAGGCGATGATGCCAAGAAGCTCGCCGCCGCGGACGCCAAGGTCGCCGCTGCCAGCAAAGACGTGAAAGATGCTGGGGTCGTTGTGGACCGGCTGAAGAACACGATGCTTGCGGAGCCGGGCAAGTCGGCCGACGACGTGATCGCTGAATCAACCAAGGTTCTCCAGGAAACCGGGCAAAGCACCCTGTCCCTGGTTTCGGCGGTCCGCGATATGGCCACCCGGGCGAAGAAAAGCGATGAGATCGCAGCGCAACTGAAGGACCAGAATGCGGATCTGGAGCGTCAGGTGGGTGTGGCGATCAAGGATAAAGATGCTGCTGTGACCGCCGGGACCGCCTCGCTCAATCAGGAAAAGGCCGCCGCCGCCGCCGCTCGCGATGAGAGCGCCAAGATACGCGCGGACTACGAAACGCAGCTTACCGACGCCCAGGCCAAGCACACCAAGGACAGCGAAGAGCGAGAGGCTACCCACCGGCGTGATGTCCTCCAGATCGACCAGCTCACGCAGGATGTCGCCAAGCTTAACAGCATCATCCAGCAGAAAAACGAGCAGATCGCTCTGATGCGTCATAAGGGCGATATGACCCTGGCCGGTATCGAAGCTGCTGGCACGATTATCCGTGCGCGTCCCGGCTCGAACGAATGCTACATCAATCTTGGGCGTAAGGACCGCGTTGTGCCGGGACTTACTTTCTCTGTGCATGATCCTCGCATCGGCGTGAAATTGCCGATCGAAACGGATATGAGTAAGCCCAACGCCGACACCGAGGGCGGCGGGAAGGCGTCCATTGAGGTCATGCAGGTCGGGGAATCCGAGTCGCTCTGCCGCATCACGTTCACTCGCCGCGGACAGCATATCGACCAGGGCGACCTCATCGCCAACCTGTTCTACCAGCAGAATAAAAACAAGAAGTTCCACTTCGTTATCTTCGGCGACTTCGATCTTGATGGCGATGGTATTCCCACCACTGCCGAACGCGATCGTCTGGTCCGCCTGATTACCTCATGGGGCGGCGTTGTCGATGAAACTATTACGCCGGATACGGATTATCTGGTGCTGGGGACCCGTCCGGCCGCTCCTGCCACCAAGGCCGTCGCGGACAAGGCAGCCCCGGAGGCCGGCGGCGTCGTCGATCAGCAGTCCCTCAACCAGAAAATCTATGACGACCTCTTCGTCGAAGCCAAGCGCGCCAGCGTCCCCATCCTCAATGCCAACCGCTTCCTCACTTTCATCGGCTACTACAACAATACCGTGGCGACGAAGTAACCGTCTTCCTTTCCCCGAAACCCACGAAGCCCGCGTCCAATCGATGCGGGCTTTTTGATGCGCGGAATGAAGAGGCATGAATGACGAAATTCGAATGACGATTGACGAATCAAATCCGAAGGCTCGAATGACCGAATGACGAAACGGGACCGCCCGAAGGGGCGAAGGAGGATAGCATTCCGAACGTTTTTGACATTTGGATATTCGAACGTTTCGGTTTGATTTGTCATTCGAATTTCGAATTTCTTCAGATTACAATTCTTTTTTTGAAGTGAGTCCCATGAACCGTCTCAACCAAACTTTCGCCGTGGCCAAAGCGGCTGACCAAAAGCTTCTCTGCCCGTTTCTTACGGCAGGCTATCCGTCCCTCGAGATTACACCTGATTTGCTACTGGCCGCTCAGGTTACCGGTGCTGGCGTGATTGAATTGGGTATTCCGTTTTCTGATCCCGTTGCGGATGGGCCGGTTATTCAGGAATCTTTTAGCCGGGCGCTTGCTGCCGGGCTTACGGTTGATAAGGCACTCGCGGCCGTCTCGATCGCACGCAAAAAGGGCGTGATTGTTCCCGTTGTCGCGATGGTTTCGTTTTCCATTATTTTTAAGCGTGGCACGGCGGAGTTCGCCAAGGCTTGCCACGATCATGGGATCGACGCGATTATTCTCCCGGACGTTCCGCTGGAAGAAGCGTCCGCTATCGTTGAAATCATCGCTCATGCAGGGCTTCGCTCCTGTCTTCTGGTGGCGCCATCCTCTTCCGCCAAACGGCGGGAAGAGATCGCCAGGCTCTGCGATGGATTCGTCTACTACCTCTCTGTCGCCGGTATCACCGGCGAGCGGAATGCCCTTCCGCCGGACCTTGCCGCCAATATCGCCGCTCTTCGAAAAGTCACGCCGTCGCCTATCTGCGTGGGCTTCGGCATCTCGACGGCGGAACAAGTCCGTGAAGTGACTCGGCAGGCAGACGCGGATGGCGCTATTGTTGGCAGTGCTCTCGTCCGCCGACTCACGCAAACTTTCAATGATTCCGCCGACAAGCAACTCGCGGCGGCGGCCAGCTTCATCGCGGAATTGGCGAAAGGGCTCGAGAAATAGCCTTGCGAGGAATCGCAAGGCTGGGGTGTGGCCCTCTTTTGTGGCAAATGGAGTCCCGCATTTGTCAGCCCCGGCTCTGCCGGGGGCTGACTTCATTTGCCACAAAAGATGGCCACACCCCAAGGCCGCGGACGCCAGAGATTCTCTTGAAACGTATGTGTGAGACGCGAAGGAGGCGTTAAGCTTTTGCGTTGCCACGCAAGGCTATTCGCTATGCTCACCAAGGTTTGTTCAAACCTTCTGGCTACTGGCTTCTTTCAAGCAGGTCGAGTTTGCCGGTGCTGGGGTGCATGAGGAGGCCGTGGACTTGGATGGAGTTGGGGAGAAGGGGATGGTTGCGGATCATGTGGACGGAGGCGTGAACGCCGTCGGCTGGGGAGGCGAAGCCGGTGAGCCAGGATTGAAGGTCGATGCCGGCGTGCTGGAGGGTGCTGAAGATGGCGGGGTCGATGCCGGCGGATTTGGCTTTGGTGATGATTTCGGCGTGTCCCATGCCGGTCATGCCGCAGTCGTGGTGGCCGACAACGTAGATTTCCTGGACGCCAAGGGAGTAGATGGCGACGAGGATGGAGCGCATGACGGAGCCGAAGGGGGCGGCGACGACAGCGCCGGCGATCTTGATGTACTTGGCGTCGCCGTTCTTGAGGTTCATGGCCCTGGGGAGAAGCTCGGTCAGACGTGTGTCCATGCATGTAATGATGACAATCTTTTTATCGGGGTAACGGGTGGTGACGAAAGGCTCGTAAGCACGGGAGGCAACGAAGTTCTTGTTGAAAGCGAGAATGTCGTCGAGTCGAGTCATGGGGGGGATTGTACTGAAGGGAGGGAGAGAGACCAAGGGTGAAGGAAGAAAGTCCGCAATCAGAGCCGCAATCGTAAGATTGCGGCTCGTGGAATCGCGAAGTCCTAACCGCAATCTTACGATTGCGGCTCTGATGGTTTTGTTTGACGGGAATCGATGGCGGCGAGGTATTTTTTGACGGTTGTGGGGAGGCCGAATTCGAGGGCGTCGGCGATCAGGGCGTGGCCGATGGAGACTTCGGCAAGGGTGGGGATGTGCTGGAGCAAGAGGGGGAGGTTGTGAAGGTTGAGGTCGTGACCGGCGTTGAGGGCGAGGCCGAGGGCGTGAGCGTGCTGGGCAGCGGTGATGTATTGGGTGAGGGAGGCTTCGAGGGCGGAGCCGCCCTGGTCGAAGGCGCGGGCGTAGGGTTCGGTGTAGAGCTCGATGCGGTCGGCGCCGAGTTGTTTGGCGATTTCAAATTGAGAGGCGGGGGCGTCAAGGGGGGAGGCGTCCATGAAGAGGCTGACGCGGCAGCCGAGGTGTTTCATTTCGACGATTAAGGGGGCGAGTTGTTTGCAGGTGTCGGGGGTCAGAGACCAGCCGTGGTCGGAGGTGAATTGCTCGGTGGAATCGGGAACGAGCGTGCATTGCGTCGGCCCACTCCCTCCTATGTTGCGGATGTGCGGCATGTAGTCGAGGAAGGGATTGCCTTCGATGTTGAATTCGGCGTGCGGATAGTGTTTGAGAAGTGCGGCGAGGTCGGTGACGTCGTCGGGACGGATGTGGCGGTGGTCTGGGCGGGGATGGACCGTGATGCCGTGGGCGCCGGCGTCGAGTGCGAGCTTGGCGCAGTGCAGAACGGAGGGGATGTTGAGAGGACGCGTGTTGCGGAGAGTGGCAACCTTGTTGACGTTGACGGACAGTTGGGTCATGGACGGATTGCTCTTTACGAACGTTAATCAACCACAGGACACAGAGACGCCCAAAGGCGATGTGAGGATTTTACATCCGTTTGATCCTGGGCTGCCACCCCGCAAAGCGGGGTCGCTACTTTTGTTTATTGTGTAGGATCTTTTACCGCGGCGGAAGCGTTTATCTTGATGTTCAGGATGATTGTGAAGGTGGGTTGTACTGGTGTCGGTTCAGGCGGTTTCTCGTCGCGTGTTTTTGCAGGGTGCGGTGGCGGTTGGGGCGGCGATGATGCTGCCGCGTGGGGTGTTTGCCGCGGGGGTGTTGACGGCGTGTGATCATTTTGCGTTGATGTCGGATGTACATGTGTCTGGCGGGATGGCGGGCGGGATGGCGAAGCGGCTGTCGGTAGCGGTGGAGCAGGTGCTGGCGTTGCCGGAGCGGCCGCGGGGGGTTTTGATTGCGGGGGATTGTGCGTATTTGAGCGGGAAGGTAAGCGATTATGGGGAATATGTTCGGCGGATTCGGCCGTTGGTGGAGGCGGGGATACCGTTGCATATGACCATGGGTAATCACGATCAACGGGAACGATTCTGGGAAGTGCTGCCCGGCGAGCGGGCTGTCGCGAACGCTAAGCTGCGGCGGCAGTCGATGGTCGTCGAGGGGCAGAACGCGAATTGGCTGCTGCTCGATTCGCTGAATAAAACGAATGCCAACGCGGGGGAGTTGGGCAAGGACCAGTTGGAATGGCTGGCGGCGGAGCTGGATGCCCGGGCTGGCAAACCTGCGGTTGTGATGCTGCATCATGATCCGGTACGTAAGGGAGGGGGAGAAAGGGGGTCGTTGATGGATAGCGGTGCATTGATGGCGATTGTTCGGCCTCGGCGGCAGGTGAAGGCGCTTTTTTGGGGACATACGCATGTGTGGGATGTGTCGCGGGATGTATCGGGCATTCAGTTGGTGAATTTGCCGGCTACGGGATACAGGCTCTGGGGACGATCGTTTCTGGGGTGGGTGGACTGCCAGGTGTATGCAGGCAATGCTGCTTTGCGTGTGCATACGCTGGATGCCGGGCGACAGGAAGACGGATGGACTTATCAACTCAGATGGCGTGCGTGAACAAAATCGGAGTTCACGCTTCAGCGTGTCATGGGAGGAGGGAGGCTTCGCCTTCGTGCTGGATGTGCCAGTTTTTCATGTGGTCCATGACGAACGGGAGATCTTTGTCGACGTCGATCGTTGACGGCTTGCCGGGAATGCAGCGGCGGATGCTCTCGGATTGCAGAACGTTGGGCTCGATCTCAACACGCAGCAGGTTCTGGAAATTGCGGCCCATGACGTTGTCCAGACGCGGGAGGTCGTAGCGGTGTGGAGTCGCATCCGGGCAGAATGGCAGGTTGGGAACGAGCCAAGGGATAATCGGTTGGCCATACCAACCGATCTCGATGTGGCGTTTGAGCGGTTTGCCCCCCCCCATCCCCCCGCTCCACCAGCGGCCTTTGATCGCCTCGACCGCCTGCATCGTCTGAGATGGCGTTACGGCGCCCAGTTCGTGCAACCCAGTGTTGATCGCGTCGGTCACGGCATCGTTCCAATCGCGAGAATCCCGCAGGGCATGATCGGCTACGAGCACCGCGCCAAAGCCATGCGAGGCGGTATCGTCCCAGGTGAATGCTGAGGGAAATTCGGAAAGGAACGGCGTCGACTGGTAGCCGAACCAGGTCAGCAGTTCGTGCCAGGACATCATCAACACGGCCATGCGCTGGCCGATGCGGATGGAGAGCTCCCTTGCGAGAACTTGTTTTTCGTCGGGCGAAAGGGACTGCCAAAATTCAGGATAATTCAGATGCAGAATGTACACGCTGGGCTCGAGCGATTTTATTCGCAGGGCACTCCAATTGTTGAGCAACGCCATTTCGACGCGGACTTGTACGTATTTGCTTGTGTCGATTGTTTTGCGAACATGTGCCATGTCGAGGAATCCGCCTCGGCAGGTGTACAGGATGCCTCGCTCGGTTTCATCTCCCAGGTTGCTGTAAGAGTGATGTCCGAGGTTGTTGGGATCGGCTACTTCGAAGCCGGAGAAGAGACCGGGCCAGGGGAGGCTGCCCATGCGGGGTCGAGGTGTTTGGTTGAACTGGCCGAAGTCGAGGCTGCCGGGGGGGGTGGGCTGATATTCGCCGGGGATGTGCATGGAGATGCCGCTGCGGCAGCCGCACAGGAGCAGTAGCATGAGAAGCATCCATAGCCTTGCGTGGGAACGTAAGGCGGCGGATGCCAGAGACCCCCTTGGAACGTATGTGTGGGACGCACAGGAGACGTTAAGCCTTGCGTTGCCACGCAAGGCTATTGGGCGGGGATTTTTGGCGAGCATCGGGCACCTCTTTACCAGTGGACGAGTTCTTGTTCGAGCAATTGCGGTCTGCCGTGGTCGTCGTATAACGGCTGGAAGTGGCTGTATCGCGGGACGGCCCAGCAGTCGAGGCTTTTGTGGTGGTGATAGTTGTAACGAGGATCGTCCCACGCCACGCTGTACTCGATGCCGGGGTCGGTGTTGAACCATTGGCGATCGAAGAGCGTGTTGAATTGGCCGTTGAGTTGCGGGGCGTTGCGGATGAAGATGTTGTTTTCCATGTTAATGCCAGCGAGGTTTTTGCGGGTCCAGTTGGCGGAGCCTAGGGAGAGGAGGTATTTGCCGGTGTTGGGGTTGGTGATGGTGATGGCCTTGGCGTGGTTCTGCTCGCCGTGCGTGGCGTACCAGCGGATTTCGAGGCGGGCGTTTTCTTCGGCGGCGCGTTGCAGCAGGTAAGCGGCAACCTGCGCGTTGGGCGTGGCGTCCTTGGAATAATTGATGCCGACGCGATTGGGGTCGAGCAGAATCCGGATCGGCTGCTTCGTGCGGCGGGCAGCGTCGAGAATCGCGCTCACCACCGGCACACGTGAAAGATAAAACATCTGTATACGCACCTGATCGTCCGCTTCGACTTCGCTGAGCCAACGCATGAGGATCGGTTCGATCGCTTCCTCGGTGGCGACGCAGGCTTGAGCGTTGACGGCACCACGAAGACACGAAGGAGACGAAGACGCACGAAATGGTGATAAGAAATCATTTTCGTGCGTCTTCGTCTCCTTCGTGTCTTCGTGGTGAATTGGCTCGACGCGCCAGGCGGAGTCGGGCAAGGGGGGTAACTGGCGCTGCAAATAGTGATCGCGGCGGTCGGCGGATGTGTGTGTTGCCAGACTTGCATAATCGCGACCCAGTGACAGGGAATGGCTGACATCTTCGCGCAACTGAAGATACATATAACAAGCGAGCGGGCCGGTGACGCTGATGGCGTGATTTTCGTGGAGCAGGGAGGGATTGTGCGGATTCCAGGAGGTGGTGAGGGCTTCGTAGATGCCGCGACGTTTGACGACCAGGGCTTTGCGATGATTGGCCTTGAACAGAGCGGCGTTGGCGATGGCACTGACGGTGACCATGTCCTTGTCCAGGATCAGACCCGGGATGGGGGTGCGGCCGACGAGGTTCCACGGGAGGGCCAGTAAGCCGTCGGAGGCGAGATCGGCTTGGCGACCGGCGCGGTGGAGGCCTTCCCAGATGCCCAGACGCTGCGCCGGGCGGGTCTCCAGCAGGTCGGAGTAGAAGACGTCCACACCCGCTTTTCTCAGGCGATCCACCACGGCGGAATGACGATGGCCCCAACCTTTGTGAAACAGGTCCAGGATCAATACGATCGTCAGTGACGGGCGGTCGGCCTTTTTGGCGATCAAGAGGTCGGCCAATTCGTCGGAGTAGTCGCTCCACCCCCCCACCGGTTCGTCGGCGTAAAGGTTGTCGAACAGGAAAAAACTCGCGACGATCAGTTCGTCGGCGCCCCAGATCATTTGACGGACTTTCTCGTTGATTGGCAGGTGGGCGATCCGCTGCTGGCGGAGCGTGTCCCAGCCGCAGTAGTTTGCGAGCAGTTCGACACGCTGGCCGTCGAGGTCGTACCAGGGCGAGCGGGCGTTGAGCCGCTGCGGAGGCGTTGGGCGGTCCAGCAAGAACGGGATGTCGGGGCCGGTGTCCCAGATCATGCAGCCGGAAAGCGCCGCTAAGAGGACGATTAACGCCAATCGAGCGATCATGTTCCTTCACCCGTCCACGGCCATTCTGTGCCAAACCACCGCATTGCCATGCGGTGCTCCGGGAAGAGCAAATCACGGTCCGCAGATCGTACGAAAATAGAGAAAGCGACATCGTTTTGGAGATAATTGCTAAGCCTCGGCAACAAAGTCCCAATTGAGGCGTTTGAGTGTAAGATTCCATTCATTATTGATTCTTTCAAGGAGATTTCTGGTGCGTATGGGAAAGAAACTGGCGGCTGTGTTGTGTGCTCTGTCGATTACCGCGTCGGCGTCGTTTGTTTCGGCGGCAGACTCGGCTTCCGCGACAAGCGTTCCCACCTTTCATTGCCTGAGCCTCTACTGGTCGCCGGAAGGCGGGGCGAAGGAAAAGCAGGTGCTGGTGAAATTTCGTGAGGCGGGCGCGCAGAAGTGGCGCGAAGGGCTGCCGATGCGATACAATCCGATCAATACGAATGCGAACAAGGTAAGCGGCCGACTCTTGCCGCCAAACATCACGAACGATTACCGCGGCAGCATCGTCAACCTCAAACCCAACACCGCCTACGAAGTCGCCTTGACGCTGGAAGGCACGAACATCACGACGTCCCTCAAGGCGACCACCTGGAACGAAAACTTCCCCATCGCTTCCACGGTCAAATGCCCCAGCGGCACAACGACCCTTGAGGTCAAGAAGTCCGGCTCGCCGAAAGGCTACGTTCTCTATGACGGCACCGGCAGCACCATCGATACCAACAATCAGTCCGACATGGGCATCAACGTCAACGCGGAATACGTGATCCTCCGCGGCTTTACCATCAAGAACGTCAAGACCAACGGCGTCAACATCGAAAAGGGCCACCATATTGTCGTTGAAAATTGCGACATTTCGAAATGGGGCAGCGAAGATCCCAAGACGCCCGGCAAGGGCTTCGGCATCGAAATGAACGCCGGCGTTTACTCCAAGGACCGCGGACTCCACGCCCTGGTCGTCCAACGCTGCAAGATCCACCACCCCACCTGGAACACCAACTACTGGTCCGAAATGCACAACACCTGGCATCCGGACGGCCCGCAGACCATCGTCATGTGGGAACCGGAAGGAAACAACGTCATCCGCTACAACGAGTGCTGGGGCGAGGATACGCACAAATATAACGATGTGATGGGCGGGTCGTTCAACGCCTCTTACCGCGGCTGGCCGGGGTGCGATTCCGATATTTACTGCAACTACATCGCTAATTGTGCCGACGACGGGATTGAAATCGAAGGCGGCGGGCAGAATGTGCGATGTTTCAACAACTATATCGAGCACACGATGATGATGATCGCGAATGCGGCGACGTCCGTCGGGCCGCTTTATATCTGGCAGAATGTCACCGGGCCCTCCTTCACTCCGTCCGGCGGCAGCGGCGGCCAATGGAAGAACGTCCACGGCAACTTCATGAAAATGGGCTTCGCCGACAGCGATAGCTGGATGACCGGACACATGTACGTGTTTAACAATACGATTTTCCAAGGCCCCAACAACACCGCCTCCGACGGCCCCGGCGGCGACTCCCGCATCATCAAACACTGCGTCACCCGCAACAACATCTTCCACGCACGACCCGATGACACAAACTCCATCTCCACCGAGAAAAAGAAGAGCACCGACAACGACTTCGATCACGACCTGATTTCCCACCGCGTCCCGCCCGACTCCGAAAAGAACGGGATCAAAGGTTTGCCCAAGTACGCCGCCGGCGCCGGCTTCAACTTCGAGACCAAGACTGGCAACTTCCAGCTCGCCCCAGACAGCCCCGGCTATCGCAAAGCAACGGTGATCCCCAACTTCTGCGAACCGATCAACGGCAATCCGCGTGACGTTGGCGCTCATCAGTCCGGCACGCCGCCGATGGTCTATGGCGTGAAGGCCAACTTCGTGCCGCCGGATGTGAAGTAGAATGGATGTGGTTCCTCCTCTCCACAATGTCCACCCAGGCCCAGGGACTGCAGTCCCTGGGCTTCTTGGGTTGTGTGTGATTTTTTAATGTGAGTGACCATGATCAGGAAAGTATTAACTGCCGCGTTGTTCGCTTCCGCAATTGTCGCAATGGCCGCTTGTTCGGCGCCGCATGCTGCGGTCGTCGAACCTGAGGTCACGTCGAAGATTCCAGCGACAACGGTTTCGACTTTTCATTGTCTGAGCCTGTACTGGTCGCCGGAGAGCGGGGCTACGAACAAGCAGGTGCTGGTGAAGTTCCGCGAAGCGGGCGAGAAGAAGTGGCGTGAAGGCTTGCCGATGCGGTACAACCCCATCGTCAATACCAGTTGGAATTGGCAAAAGTTCGGTTGCCAGAAGTTACCGATCAACATGACCGCTTACCGCGGCAGCATCGTCAACCTCAAACCTGGCACCGCTTACGAGATCGCCTTGAAACTGGAAGGCACCGATGTCAGCACGGTCCTCAAGGCCAGCACTTGGAGCGAAAATTTCCCCATCGCCGAAACGATCAAGTGCCCCAGCGGCAACACCACCCTTGAGATCACCAAGTCCGGTACGCCAGAAGGCTACATCCTCTATGACGGCACCGGCAGCACCATCGATACCAACAATCAAGTCGACAACGGCATCACTATCAACGCCAATTACGTCATCATTCGCGGTTTTACCATCAAGAATGTCAAAGCCAACGGCATCAACATCGACAAGGGACACCACCTTGTCATTGAGAATTGCGATGTCTCGCAGTGGGGCAGCGAAGACGTCAAGGGAACCGGTTATGGCGTGGATATGAACGCGGCTGTTTTCTGTCGGAAGGACCGCGACATGCATGCCGTGGTGATCCAGCGTAACAAGTTCCATCATCCCAATTGGAACACCAACAGTTGGGCCGAGGATCACACACCGGGGCAGGGGAACAAGCATCCGTGCGGTCCGCAGACCATCGTCTTCTGGGAACCGGAAGGTAACAACGTGATCCGGTACAACGAGTGCTGGTCGGATAAAGATCACTACTACAACGACACGATGGGCGGAGCCGAAAACGGCAGCTACCGCGGCTGGCCCGGACGCGACAGCGATATCTACTGCAATTACGTCGCCAATTGCTGGGACGACGGCATCGAGATCGAAGGCGGCGGCCAGAATATTCGTTGCTGGAACAATTATCTCGAAAATGTCATGTTGCCCATCGCCGACGCCGCAAATTCCATCGGACCGCTCTATGTATGGCAGAATGTCAGCGGACACTCTTACTCCAAGCCGGGCAGTTCGTACGGCATGACCCACGGCCCGTTCATGAAAATGGGCTTCGCATGCGACGAAAACTTCATGACCGGCCACGTCTACGTGTTCAACAACACTGTTTTCCAGGCGAAAGACGACGGTGCCGACGGCCTCGGCGGCTCGTCCAGAATCGTCAAACACACCGTCACTCGCAATAACATCTTCCAGTCGCGATCCAAGGACACGCATTCGATCTCCACAGAGCCGAGGAACACCGACAACGATTTCGACCATGATCTGATCTCCGGACGCGTTCCTCGAGGCGCCGAGCCCAACGGCATCAAGGGCACACCCAAATATGTCGAAGGCTCCGGCTTCAACTTCGAGACCAAGACCGGTAGTTTCCATCTCGCGCCGAATAGCCCCGGCTATCGCAAGGGGATCGTAATTCCGAACTTCATCGAATCGAACAACGGTAATCTGCCGGACATGGGGGCGCATCAGTCCGGTACGCCGCCGATGGTCTATGGCGTTAAGGCTAACTTCGTGCCGCCGGATGTGAAGTAGAATGGATGTGGTTCCCTCGTAGAACCGAGCCCAGGGATTGCGATCCTTGGGCTTTTTTGTTTTTGGGGGGCTGTGGCACTGCGACCAGCGCTATGATTGGCATGGCGAGGAGGTGCGCGATGGCGGATTCGAAACAAGAGAATCGTTCGGAACAACATCCAAAGCCGGATAAGGACTATCACACGAATATCAACGAGACGCTGCGGAAGATTGACTCGCCGCCGTCGGGGGCGGGGGAGAGGGAGGAGGAGGAAGGGGGGAGGGGGAAGAAGAAGAGGGGATGGGCGAAGGCGCGGCGGCAGGTGCCGGTGGATCTGATCGAAGAGGAAGGGATGGAGAGTTTTCCGGCGAGCGATCCGCCGGGGCATCTGAGGAGTCATACGCATCCCGAGAAACCTGAGCCGCGACGGCCGGGGGAGGAGGATGTGTGAGGGGTGATTGGGTAACAAGGAGACAAGGTGACAGGGTGACAAGGAGACAGGGGGGGCATTGCGCTTGATGAGGCGGCGGGGGCGCTTATACTCGCGGGAATGAGTAAAGCGATGCCGATCCGGGTGCTGGTGGTGGATGATGAGGTGAGTCATGCGGATGTGATGGCGGAGGCCATTGCGCGGATGCCGGGCGGCGGATACAGCGTCAAGCAGGCACATAACCTGGCGGATGCGAAACGGTTTTTGGGGGACGAGAACATGGGGGGAGGCGAGGGGTTTGATCTGGTGGTGACGGATTTGCGGATGGATTCGCTTCATGATGGGTTTGAGTTGTTGGAGTACGTTCGCAAAGCTCGGCCGCAAGTGGAAGTGATTGTCGTGACGGCACATGGAGATGTGAGTACGGCGGTGCAGGCGATGCGGAAGGGGGCGTACGATTTCATTCAGAAGCCGCTGGAACTGGAAGTGATTCGCACGCAGGTGCGGCGGGCGGGGGAAAAGATTCAGTTGATGCGGAAAAATGCGGAACTGGCTGGAGCGCTCGATGAGCGATTCGGCGTACGGGGGATCGTGGGACAGTCGGCGGGGATCAAACGCGTGCTGCAGTTGATCTCGCAGTTGGCGCCGACGGATATCAGCGTGTTGATCCTGGGCGAATCGGGGACGGGGAAGGAGTTGGTGGCGAGAGCGCTGCATCAGAACTCGCGGCGGAAAGAGAATCGGTTCGTGGCGCTGAATTGCGCTGGGCTGAATGAATCGACATTGGAAGATGAATTGTTTGGACATGTGCGCGGGGCGTTTACGGATGCGCGGGGGGATCGGATGGGGCGCTTTGAGTATGCGGAGGGGGGGACGTTGTTTTTGGATGAGATTGGGGATATGCCGCTCGCGATGCAGGCGAAACTGCTAAGGGTTTTGCAGGATCGGGAGATCACGCGGCTGGGGTCGAATGAGCCGATCAAGGTGGATGTGCGGTTCATCGCGGCGACGAATAAGGATCTGCTGCAGGCGGTACGGGAAAAAAGGTTCAGGGAGGATTTGTATTTTCGGATTAAGGGGGCGGTGATCGAGTTGCCGCCGCTGCGGGCGAGGCGGGAGGATATTCCGCTGTTGATCAATCATGTGCTGTCGCGCTGCGAGGAACGGCTAGGCAAGAAGGTGGAGGGGATGGATGCCGATGCGCGGAGTGCGCTGGTGGCGTACGAGTGGCCGGGGAATGTGCGGGAGTTGGAAAATACGATTGAGAACATGGTGGCGTTGGCGTCGGGGCCGCGGCTGACGGGGGCGGATGTGCCGACGAATATTGCGGGGAAGAGTGGGGGAGGGACGACGCAAACGGCGATTGTGGCGACGGGGAATGGTGGGGCTTCACCGGGAACGGCAATTACACTGGCGGGGATGAATCTGGCGGAGTTGGAACGCAAGGCGATCGAAGAAACGCTGGTGTCGGTAAACGGCAACCGCGAATATGCGGCGAAGATTCTGGGCATCGGCGAACGAACGCTGTATCGAAAGCTCAAGGATTACGGATACAAGGACGAATGACAAAATTCGAATGCCCCCCCCCAATGACGAATCAAATCCAAATAACGAATGATCAAATGACGAAAACGTTCAAAGATATAAATGTATATATAACTATAAAGCTGACGTGCGCCAGCTTTCGCCCCTGCCGGGGCGACGATATATTTGGGGGGCTGGTGACCCACGGCGGCGCGGCTGTTGCCGCTTGCCGTGGGCTAAAAGCTTTGGTCCCTACCGGGACCGAGGGTCGCCCAAGGGCGACCGCTAAAAGTGTGTCTGCTGGGGGCGAGCGGCATGCAAGCATGCCGACTAAATAGGAGGTTACATGGCGAAGTTGCGGATTGGGTTGGGATATGATTTGCATCGGACGGTGGCGGGGCGGGCGCTGGTGCTGGGGAATGTGGTGATTCCGCATGAGAAAGGGCTGGACGGGCATTCGGATGCGGATGTGGTGGTGCATGCATTGATCGATGCGATTACGGGGGCGGCGGGGCTGCCGGACGTGGGACAAATGTTTCCGAATACGGATCCGAAGTATAAGGGGATCGACTCGGCGGAACTTTTGAAGGGGACGATGGAGCGGTTTGCTGGGACGGGGTGGCGGATTGTGAATGTGGATGTTGTGGTGTTGGCGCAGAGGCCGAAGTTGCTGCCGTACAAATCGGCGATGGTGAAGCGGTTGGCGGAGTTGCTGAAGGTGGAAGAGGGGCAGGTGAATATCAAGGGGAAGACGGGGGAAGGCGTGGATGCGGTTGGGGAAGAACGGGCGATCGGGTGTCATTGCGTGGTGCTGCTGGAGCGAGATTAAATGAAACTCGAAATTCGAAGTTCGAAATTCGAAACAAATTCCAATGTTCAAATATTAAAAATTCAAAGCGTCTCTGTGGCCTCTGTGTCCTCTGTGGCTAATTTTTGCAGGTGGACGATACGTGAGGGGAATTCTTGCCAGGCTTCGCGGCTGATGGTTTTGGCGCGGCGATACCATGCGGTTCGGGAGATCAACAGCGGGATCAGGATGGTAAAGGCGATAAGTGGGACCATCACGCCGAGGCGGATCGGCCAGGGGGTGTAGGGGAGAACCATCAGGCAGGCGGTGACGAAGCAGATGAGGATGCATCCGAATCGGCAGCCTTGGAGGGTTCGCAGTGCGCCGGCGACGATGTGGGGTTGCGGTGTTGACATGAAGGTATTGTATACTAATCGCGTTCGAGAGTTGATGGTCGTAGCGGGACGGTTCGCGACGCCGCAAGCGTTTTCGGTGCCCTTTCGCGAGATCAACGTCGGTTCTTTCGGAACGTCGAGCGGCATGCAAGCATGCCGGCTAAATATGAGAAGTGTGCGAGTATGTTGATTCTTGGGATTGATCCAGGGCTGCGGGTGACGGGGTATGGGGTGGTGGCGGTTGAGCAGGGAAGGCCGCGGTTGGTGGAGGCGGGGGTTTTGCGGATGAAGGCGAAGGGGGATATCGCAGAGCGTGTGAGGGAGTTGTATGAGGGGATGGTGGGGCTGATGGCGGAAATA
>WQYP01000013.1 GCA_009781185.1 Phycisphaerales bacterium
CAAAACGACGGGCCAACGAAACAATAAGCCAACGAAACGATGGGCCAACGAAACGGAGCGGCTTGATGAATCGGAACAATTAAAAATGTCGCTTGACAATGGCTTGCTCATAGATGGCTGATTGACGTGCGTTCCCCCAAAAATGGGCAAGCCTCTAATTTCCGTTCACTGAAAAAGGCAATGTTGACAGCACGCCGCGCGGTGCGTATCTTCGGCCTTCTTCGTGGAGGACCGGTAGCACAAGACCGGCGCCATTTTTCGCGATCGGTTGAACCGATCGTGAACTTGTGCCCGCGGGAGTCGCCTGCGGTCATTTCGAGCTTGAGACCCACGCCGCAAAACGTGATCAGGTCGGCAGCATGAGGCTACCACCCTTCGTACCGGCGAGATGATACCGCTTTCACATGGTCGCCAATACGGCGGCCTTTCCCTGCCATGGGATGGAAGCGATTGCAGGAGTGGCCATGGCGAGTCTGAATGCTGCTGCCCACGCCCAGGCGGTGTGGAAGGAAGTGCTGGAATATATTTCGCGGCTTCACGGGTCGTGGGTGCGTCAGTGGTTCACGGAACTTACGCCGGTGGATTTGTCGGGCGGCATTTTGGTGGTGCGGGCGGCAACGACGATCCAGCAGCAGTATTTGACGGGCAAGTGCCGGGACATTTTTAACGAGGCAGCACAGGCGGTGACGGGAAACCTGGTCTCGGTGAATTTTGTCACGGGAGCCGGCGCCGGCGGGGGGCTCACGCGACTGGGGGACGCTTATGACGATGTGATTCTCTCGCCTGACTATGTTTTCGACAATTTCGTGCAGGGGCCATGCAATCGTCTGGCGATGGTGGCATGCGCCGCGGTGGCCGAGAAGCCGGGACGAGCGTACAACCCGTTGTTCATCCACGGCGGATGCGGATTGGGCAAAACACATTTGCTCCAGGCAACATGTCAGGATATCTTGCAGCGTCAACCAGGCGCACGCATTTTGTACCTCTCCTGCGACACGTTCATCAACCACTTCATGGACTGCGTGCAGGCGGGCGACATGGCGGAATTCCGATTCCGTTACCGGCACGTGGATGTGCTGGTGATCGACGATATCCATTTTCTTTCCAGACGGGATCGCACGCAGGAAGAATTCTTCCACACGTTCAACACGCTCTTCCAGGCGAACAAGCAGATCATCCTCTCCTCGGACGCTTCGCCCAACGAGATTCCGGACATGGAGGATCGTTTGGTGTCGCGTTTCAATTCGGGTCTGGTGGCACGGGTGGACAAGCCCTGCTACGAAACCCGCATCGCGATCGTCAGCAAAAAGGCCCGTCTCCGCGGCATCACGCTGCCGGACGACGTGGTGGCATACATCGCCAAACGTGTAGAATCGAACACACGTGAACTGGAAGGAGCGATCACAAAAATCCAGGGCTACGCTATGCTCAACGGCGGCAAGTACGACCTGGATGTCGCACGTTCAGCACTGGGAGACATCGTGCCGATGTCAGAACGCCAAATCCCCATCCAGCAGATCATCGAAGTGGTGGTCAAATTTTACAACGTGCGCTTGGCGGACCTTCAGTCGAAGAAACGCCACAAATCAATCGCCCTCCCACGGCAAGTATGCATGTACCTGGCCCGTCAAAAAACACGGTATTCCTTGGAGGAAATCGGCGGCTATTTCGGCGGCCGGGATCACACCACAGTCATGCACGCAATTCGAACGGTGACCGAGCAGCGCACCCATAACGAGCAATTCGCAGGACAACTGGACCGAATCGAAGCAACCTTAACGCCGCTGCAGGCGCAATCCGCGTAAAAGTCCACCCCTTCCACGGCAGTAGTATCTACACAACGTGAGTTCAATGTAACGACCACGAGGCCGCCGCTTTTATTCACTCGCTTACGTCGAACTCACGTTAACTTAGTGCCATTGGGACAAACCTCCGCAGAGCCGGGGACTAGAGCATTTTTCACTCGCCCATAGCGTTTTGGAGCCCCGCATGGCAATGCGGGGCTTTTGGCTCTCGCTTCCTGCGCATGTCATCACGCCACGACCACATGAAAAATGCTCTAATGGCAGTCGAAGAGGACGTGTTTGAGTTTCAGCAGTCGTCCTCGGCCCCATTCGCGCGCCACCGCAAACGTCGGCTGCTTCGACCAGGATTCCACGCTGGCGTCAAAGGTTTCGCCGCTGATCAGCAGCACCGCAACGGGCACTCGCGTACTCCAGGAAACCCACCAGAGCAGGAGACGTGAGCCGGCAGGGAACGGCACGCTGCGCGACAACTCCCAGCCTAATTTTCGAACGTTATTGGGCGGACCGCCGAGCTTTCGCCGTTGACGCCAACGGAGCACGAGGGCCAGGAGCGCGACGCTCGCGACGATGCACAGAAGCGTATTGCGATAGACGGGGTCGGCGGTTTCGCCACGGAGCTGTGAGTGCATGCTTTTTTGCAGATCGCTGAAGGTCAGGGAGGAGGCCAATTGATACATCCAGAGTGTCATGGTTTTTCTCCGTTGAGATCGGCGTTGTCGAAGTGGTCGATCAGTTCCGCGGCTCGGCCCCGGACGCGAAGATTGCCATCCCGCCGGCCCATCGTGGCGACCTGCCTGAACAGTGCCGACAGACCGAGTTGCTCGACGACCCAGAGGGCCGACATGCGGTGCAACGGATTGGGATCGGCCAGCATCCGCGTCAGACATTCACGCGCGGTGACAAAATCGAATTCGCTGATGGCTTTGATAGCACTGGCGCGTTCGCGGTTATGGCGTGAGTTGAGCATGGACAAAACATGCTGGGAACTCTGGGCCACACGGAGCGAGATCATCGATTCGATGGCGTTGGTCCGTACCCGCGGATCGGCGTGCTGGGCGGCCACTTCCAGAAAAATGCGGAGCTTGGGATCGTCGAGACGTGCCACGAGTTTGACGGCCAGGGCGACCACACGCGCATCGGGATGGCCGCACAGGGAGATGATCTGCGAACGATAGCCGGAGATGTCGGAGAGGGCGGAGAGCATTTTCAATCCCTGTCCCACTTCGGCGGTCTGGTCGCTGGCGAGTTTCTTCTTGAGCAGCGTGGGGAAGTCAGGATCGGCCTGGGCGCTTGCACGTGTGGTAGTGCCCTGCACAACCGGCGGCATGCGGGAATACTCTCCCCAAACAGGCGCAAATTTCGGCGTGGCATTGGAGACCACGGAGATGAGTTCGCTGATCCGATCGGCGCGGAGGTAACTCACCAGCCGGCGGACGGAAGGGTGCGGGCATCGGGTCGAGGTGGCGAGGGCGTGCCATTCCGGATGCTGACGGGCGATGAGGTGGCGTGCCGCGACACGGGCCACGCGTTCGTCGGCGTCTTCCATCATCTTGGCGATCAACGGTCCTGCTTCAGGCGTGCCGGTCTCAGCGAGCGAACGCATCACGCTGAGCTTCCATACGGCGCATCCTCGTGGCATCGGCGTTCCGCCGATGTTGGCGGCTCTGATGAGAAGTCTGCCCAGCCACTTCACGCGGTCGGCGGCCTGGAGCCCCAGAGCATCGATTGTTCGCAGCCAATGGCTCCAGGTCCGATCATTCGGCGGAGCGTGTTGCCACAGGGTCTCGAGCATACGGAGGTGTCCGACCTGCTGGAGAGCCGCGTGGAGGACGGGATCGGCGAGTCGGTAGGATTCTCGCATAAAAGCGGCGGCGGTCGTGGGATCTTCCGTGGCGGCGATGCCGGCGATGGCGGCTGGTTTGAGCGACGTACCCAAAGCGATAAGTATCCCTGTGACCACAGCCGGTCCGGCAGTCGCAGAAGGGGGAGGGGGGGTTCGCAAAATGTTGCTGATTGCTTTGGACCGTTCATCGTGCGGATCGCTGAAAAACGACCAGAGCGCGGAGTCCGGTTGACGTTCGAAAACGAGTGCCGCGAGGATGACGGAGTGTTCGCGGTGAGTGCGGAACTGTTTGAGCGCATGCTCGAGCGCTTTGCGTATCTGGGCGGCGTCGTTAGCCTCTTGAGAACCTTCCAAAACAGCGTTTTCCTCGCGATCCCGGAATTTCCGCACCGCGGCAAGCAGAGCGGCGCCGGCTCGCTGGCGCACCTGGATGCGACTGTCCGTGAGAGCCTCTGCGAGAAGATAGCTCAGACGCGGATTGGCACTCTGTCTGACGATTTCGATCACGTTGAGGCGTGCGGAGCCGTCGGGGTCCTGCATCGCTTCGGAGAGTGCGCCGAAAAGTTCGCGGGAGTCGTGCAGCAAGGTGGCGCGTACATCGTCGCCGAGACGATCGAACGCCTTAACGAGCGCGACGCGCCCGGCACGGGATTCCCTGGCAAACAGAACAGTAGCGAGTTCTTTTTCGGAGAGAGACCCGCGATGCTTATCGGTGGCACGCATCAGCGCAGAGCCAACAAGTCCTTCGACCGCGAGATTCTTCGAGCGGGTCAATCGTTCCAGTATTTGAGCGCGTGCTGACATAAAAGCTTCCTGAAGAAGCCAGAAGCTAGAAGCCAGAAGGTTTCAAGTTTGCGACCTATTCAAAACTTCTGGCTACTGGCTTCTAGCTTCTGGCTTCTTCAGCCTTGGACGCTCAGGGATGCGGGTGCGGCGACGGGGCGGACGGCGAAGGGGGGATACGCGTGACGGGGGGTGGGGGAGGGAGATTTATGGACGGTCGAAGCGGCGGACGCCACGGCGCCGACGTTTGCCGTCATGGTACCCTGAGCTTCGGCGGCTCGTTCTTTGGTCAATTGGTCGATGAGCATCGCCCAGGTCTCGCGCTGATGACGCATGATCTCAAGGGCATCGTCTATCAGGTGCGGATCCTTTTTCAGATTGGCATCGACCAGCCTGCGGTGAATGAAGTTGTAAAGCGACGCGAGCTTGGAGCAGAGGTCCGGATTGACGGAATGTTTCAGGCTACTGTTGAGTTCCATGATGATCCGCTGGGAACGTACCAAAGCCTTGTAGCTTCCCTCGATGTCCTTTTTGAGGACGGCATCCTTGCCCTGTTCGGCAAAGCGAATGGCGCCGTCCCACAACATAAGCGTCAACATTTCCGGAGAGGCGGTCATGACCTTGGTTTTGAGATATTCCTGGCTGGGCGCTGCCATAGAGATCCTTGATAGTTGCGATAGTCACTGTTGTTACTATCGGGCGTTGGGAGGGGGGGTGATTAAGAGTTATGAACTGCTCTTACTGCTGGAATTGCTGGTGAGGTTCGCGGCGAGGCTGGCGAGCGAGGAGCCTTGCGCCTGGAAACCGGCGATGGTCGTTTCGAGATTGGCGAACTGCATGATGAGCAGATTCTGCTTGGCGGTGAGCAACTGGCTGAGCGAAGTTTGGCGATCCCTCAATTGCTGTTCTTGAGTGAGGAACGAATTGGAGGCGTCGAAAAGTTGGCCTGTCTGGGCGTTGGTGAAGGTGTCGAGCATGTTGGAGAGGGTGATGCCGATGCCCTGGACGGCATTCACCGGGGCGACGGGGGCGAAGTATCCTTTGAGGATGCCGCCGCTGAGGATTCCTTTGATGCCGAGCGAGGCGGCGGTGGCGCCGCCGTTGGCTTCGTCGACGCGAGCGGTGCCTGAGCCGCCGATCTGGGTGAGAGTGAGGCCCGTGCCGTTGGAGTTCAAGCTGGCGACGACGCTGCCGCTGGTGCCGGAGTTGATGGCGGTGATGATCGCGCCGATGGTGCTGGCTCCGGAGAGGTCGATGTCATGGGCGGTACCGTTGCCGTCGGTGATGGTGATGTGTCCCGGCTGGAATCCTCCGCCGCCGGTGAGGGTGGAGAGCTGCGTCGTCGCGGTCACGCCGAAGGGGCCGGCAGCAACCTGCTGAATGTTGGTGGTGAAGAGCGTTCGCACATCGTCGGGGGATGTGGCGAGGACCTGTGAGAGTTTGTCGGTGTCGAGCGAGAGGGTTCCGTCCTGTCCGACGGTGATGCCGACGTCGGCGAGCGAATGGAGCGAGCCGACGTTGTAATAGGTTTGGGTGACGAAGCTGCCGAGGGCGTTTTGGACCTGCCGGACGGAGGCGTTGCCGAAGAGGACGCCGTTGTTGGCGGAATTGTTGGGATCGAAATTGGTGACATCAGCGATGTTGTTGATGATCTTGTTGTAAGCATCGACGAAATTCTGCACGGCAGTGGTGACCTGGGACGGATCGTTGTTGACGGTGATGGAGGTGGCGCCTGTGCCGGTGAGAGTGAGTGTCATGGAGGGAACCAAGCCTGTGATGGTGTTGGAAGAGCTGGTGGTGAGGAGACCGCCGGTGCCGTTGGCGTTTCCGCCGTAAACGAGGACGGCGTCCTGGCCTTGCACGAGGGTGGAGGTGTCGAGGCCGATGGCGGAGCCGTCGAGAATGATGCGGCCGTTGAGTCCGGAATTGCGGCTGGCCAGAGAGAGGCGGTAAGGATCGGAGCCTGATCCGTCGTTGATAATGGAGGCGGCGATCTGCGGACTGGCCTGGGAAATCTTGGTGACGATGTTGGAGAGACTGTCGGTGGCGGCGATGGAGATGGTTTTTTGGTAGGAGCCGTTGAGGGTATTGTTGGAGAAGGTGCCTGCGATGTTGAGATCGGAGGCGGTGGTGCCGCCGTTGATATCCTGGACGCTGGCGGCGAGCGTGCCGCCGGTCTGGGTGAGGAGGATGCCGTCGCCGGTGTCGTTAACGCGTGCGGAGATGGCGAGGCCGGACTGATTGATTTTTTTGATGACGCTGCCGATGGTGGTCACGTCGGAGGTGGAGAGGTCGATGGTTCGGGTGACGCCGTTGCCGTCGGTGATGCTGATTTGGCCGGGTTTGACGCCAGCGCCGCCGTTGAGGGAGGAGAGGAGGGTGTTGTCGGAGACGTATCGGAGTCGGAGGTCGCCGGAGGATGTCTGCGAGCCAGTGGCGGAGGCGGTGCTGCTGCCGTCGATGTGGAGGAAGGAGGCGAGGTTGCCGGTGCCGTCGGCGACGGTGAAGGAGGAGGCGTTGCTGGAGAGTGTGATGCCGGTGCCGGCCTGGTTGATCGAGGCGGTGACGCCTTGGGAGTTGGTGTTGATTTGTTGGATCACGTCATTGAGGCCGTAGGCGTGGGAGAGGTCGATGGATTCGCCGTTGATGGTGATGGTGCCGAATTGCGGGGTGGTGGTGCCGTTCTGGCCCTGGTAGCCGCCGTTGAGGTCTCGCAGAAGGGGTCCGGTCAATTCTGAGGCGATGCGGTCGCCCTGGAGTGTGCCGCTGCTGGAGCCTGTGCCGAGGATGCCCAGGTCATAAGCGGCAAGCGACCCGTTGAGGGCGGAGACGGAGATGGTGCCGCCGCCAGAATCGGTGAGGGTGATGCCGCCGCCGTCGGATGAGACGGATGCGGTGACGCCTGCAGATTGTCCTGCGGAGTTGATGGCGGTGATGACGTCGCCGACGGTTTTGGCGGTTGAGAGGCTGACGTTAAACGCGCCGCCGGAGCCGGTAATGGTGAAATCTCCGCCGGAGGAGGTGCGAACGCCGTTGCCGTCGTTGAGCGTGTTGAGATTGGTCGTGGCGGTCAGTTTGGTCAGCGAAGTGCCCGTGAGCGTGTTGCCTGAGGCGGCGGCGGTGAGGCCCAAGTCGGAAGCGGTGGTCGTTGCGCCGGCATTGGCGACGACGAGCGAGCCGGTGCCGCCGGAAAGGTCGGTGAGAACGAGGTGGTCGTTATCGACGCTGGCGTGGACGCGCACGCCGGTGGCGGAATTGATGGTGTTGACGACGTCGTTGACATCGACGGCCTGCGACAGATCGAGCAATGTCGAAGCACCGGATTTATCGGTGATGCGGATGGAGCCGCGAGAAACGCCGCTGCCGCCGTTGAGCTTGGAGAGCGAGAGGCTGTCGTCGAGTTTGCCGCCGCCGAGTTGGAGGGTGATGTTGCCGGAGAATCCTAGGGCAGTCGTGGTATCGTTGAACCCCTGAGAGACCATTTGGCTGGCGGAGGCGAGTCGTTGGACGTTGAAGGAATAACTGCCGGTGGGAGTACCGACGCCTGCCAGGGCGCTCATGATGGAGGGGTTGGCGGAGGTGGCGGTCGCCGAGCGAAAAATCGCGGAGGTGGTAAAGCTGGTGGCCGCAAGCTTCAGACTGGTCATCATGGCAGAGAGAGCCAGAATGGCCTGGTTCTGGGAGTCAAGCGTGTTGATGCGTGTGGTGAGCGCATCAATGGAGGATTGCTGGGACTGGGTCAGGCCTGTGATCAGTGCACCGTAATCGATGCCGGAGATAGGTCCGATGGAAGAAGTCGCGCTCATATCCGTCTCTCGCACGATCAGTCAGAGCTCGCTGCCTGATGGCCGCGGCCCTGAAAACCAAAAAATAAACCCGAGGCGCGTACAGCCGACCGTTGATGACGGCCTGCAGACGCACCTCACCTCAAAAGACTTATCGACTTTTTTCGTTCGCTACTGCAAGAACTGATCACGATATTTTCGTAAAAAGAAATAGCCTCGCGTGGCAACGCAAGGCTTAACGCATCCTACGCGTCTCACACTTACATTTCATGAGAGAATGGGAGTCTCGGGCGTCCGCAGCCTTGCGATTCCTCGCAAGGCTATTAGGACTCGCTCTACTCGGACATTTCTGATAAAATGGATGAGTCATGGAGGACGTGTCCGGGACCTATTTGGGGGGAGAGGACCGGCATTTCTTCCCCGTTATCATTGCTGAAAAAGCCTCTTTCAAAGGGCCATCATGTTCGACCAGGATGCACGTATTACCGATCTGCAAATTGAGCAGGAATTGCAGGAAAGTTATCTGACTTATGCGATGTCCACGATTATGGATCGGGCGTTGCCGGATGTGCGGGATGGGCTCAAGCCGTCGCAGCGGCGGATATTGGTGGCGATGAATGATCTGCAGCTTGGGCCGCGATCGAAACATCGCAAGTGTGCGAAGATCGCGGGCGATACCTCGGGTAACTATCACCCGCACGGGGAGATGGTGATCTATCCGACGCTGGTTCGGCTGGCGCAGGAATGGGCGATGCGCTATAAGCTGGTGGATGGGCAGGGGAATTTTGGATCGTTGGATGGCGACCCGCCGGCGGCGATGCGGTATACCGAGGCGAGGATGGCGGCTCCGGCGATGGAGCTGATGGAGGACCTGAAGGAAGATACGGTTGATTATATACCGAATTATGATGAGACGCGGGAAGAGCCGACGGTGTTGCCCAGCAAGTTTCCGAATTTGCTGGTGAATGGGTCGCAGGGTATTGCGGTGGGGATGGCGACGAGTCTGCCGCCGCACAATTTGCGGGAGATTTGTGATGCGATCGTGAAGGTGATCGACGAGCCGGAGTGTACGGCGAAGGAGTTGATGAAGATTGTGAAGGGGCCGGATTTCCCGACGGGTGGGATTATCTGTGGGCGGCAGGGGATTTTGGAGGGGTACACGACGGGGCGCGGGCGGATTGTCGTTCGCGGGGAGGTCAAGGTGGAAACGGGGTTGCGGGGCGGGAAGGAACAGATTGTTATTACGGAAATACCGTACCAGGTAATCAAGAAGTCGCTCGTCGAACAGATCGCTAATTGCGTGAAAGAAGAGAAGATCAAAGATATCGCGGATGTCCGCGATGAGTCGGATCGGGAACATCTGGTTCGCATCGTGGTGGAACTCAAGCGGGATGCGGATCCGAATGTCGTGATTAATCAGTTGTACAAGAATACGCAACTGCAGGATACGTTTTCGATTATTAATATTGCGTTGGTGAACCGTCAGCCGCGGACGCTGGGGCTCAAGGATATGATCCGTCTGTACGTCGAGCATCGCTTCGAAGTGATTCGGCGGCGGACGGCGTTCCGCTTGAAGAAAGCACGGCAGCGGGCGCATATATTGGAAGGCTTGATCCTCGCCCTGGCAGATATCCACACGGAAGAAAACCGCGGCAGGAGCGGGGGCGGCAAGATGGATGTGATGGGCGTCATCGAACTGCTCCGCAACCGCAAGATCTCGCCGGACGTGCCGACGGCTAAAGCGAACCTGATGAAGAAAAAATTCTCCATCGACGAGGCACTCACGTGGAAGGCCGCGATTCCCAAGGCGTTCAAAAAACGCATCGACGACGAAGTCAAAAAGAACGGCGGCATGACGCTCTCCGCCGCACAGGCCGACGCCATTCTCATCATGCAACTGCAACGCCTCGTTGGACTCGAAATCGACAAGCTGACCGAGGAATACAATCGCCTGGTCGAGGAGATCGAAGGCTACGAGCTGATCCTTTCCGACGCGAAGCTGGTGTACGACATCATCCGCGAAGACACGCTGGAGATGAAGGACAAGTACGGCGACGAACGGCGAACAAAAATCACCAACGATGCGACGGATATTGATATTGAAGATTTGATCGCCGACGAGCAGGCGGTAGTGACGATTTCGCATGAAGGGTACATCAAGCGGATGCCGTTGGATACGTATCGCAAACAGGGCCGCGGCGGTCGTGGCGTCATCGGCGCAGACTCGAAAGAAGGCGATTTCATCGAAACGCTCTTCATCGCCAGTACCAAAGATTATCTGATGTTCTTTACGAATCTCGGGCGGTGCTATTGGCAGAAGGTTTATGACATTCCGAATTTGCCGCGGCAGAGTAAAGGGCGGTCGATCGCGAACCTGCTGGAAATGATGCAAGGCGAGAAGCTCTCGGACGTGATGGCCGTGCGAGACTTCGAAGATGAAGGCAAACACCTCTTCTTCGCAACCGCACAAGGCGTCGTGAAAAAAACCCTCCTCAAAGCCTTCGGCAACCCGATGAAACGCGGAATCATCGCCATCGGCCTCGAGCCGAAAGATTCTCTCGTCGGCGTCGCCGTCACCAACGGCAACGATCAAATCTTGCTGGCAACCAAAGAAGGCATGGCCATCCGCTTCGACGAAACCGATGTCCGCGACATGGGCCGCCCCGCATCGGGCGTGGCCGGAGCGGATCTCGAGAAAACTGACGCCGTCGTCGACCTGGTCATCATCCCGCATGGACAGGAAACCGGCGAAAACCAGGTCACCGTCCTCACCGCCTGCGAACACGGCTACGGCAAACGCACACCCGTCGAGGAATACCGCCTCACACGCCGAGGCGCCAAAGGCGTCATCAATATCAAAACCACCGAACGCAACGGCCCCGTCGTCGGCGTCAAAGCCGTCCGCGACGGCGACGAACTGATGATGATCACTAAGAACGGCCAGGTCGTCCGCATCGGCGTCACCGGCGAGCTCCGCGAAATGGGCCGAAATACGCAGGGCGTGCGACTGCTCAAGCTCGATGAAGGCGACCGGCTGGTAGGCGTGGCCCGTGTGGTACCGGAAGAAGCAAGCGATGAAGACCAGCCGAGCCTGCCGGGAACGAAGTGATCTTCAAGTCGTTAAGGTAGCGACCCCGCTTTGCGGGGGGGCGGTGGTGCAAGTTTCGCCGCGAACCCATAGGCGAGCGCTCGGCCCCGCCTCGGTACCAAAGCCACTTTGAAACGGGTACACTGTCGGCATGCGTAAGAAAATCAGCCTGCTTATCGTCGGCCTGGCGCTGTTCCTGGGCGCATTTCTGGTGTACCAATACGTCATGAACGCCAGCGTGGGGAGCGGACGACAACAGACGCAGCAGACGATACAGGTGGAAGATGATGGGATGCTTTCGCTGCAGGGACGGGATCCTAAGACGGGGGCATTGCTTTATGATTTCACGGCCACCAAGGCGGTGCCGATTAAGGGGCCCGACGGTAAGCAATTGCCGGGCCAGTACGACGTAACGAATCCGGTGGGACGATATTACCTCCGCGACGGGCGAGTGGCATTGCTGCGCGCGGATCACGGAACGCTGGCGGTGGATATGGCCAGCAAGAAAAAATCCGAAGCGTTCGGTGGAAAATTGTCGGGGCATGTTCGCATGGTCCTTGGACCGGCAGAGATACCGGTGGAGGAGGACGGGCCCAAACCTGGTCAGATCGAAGTACGCCTGGACAAAGACCTCGAAATGTCGATGAACGACAGCGTCCTCTCGAGCCCCGGCGGCGTGCATGTACGCTCCGAAGATACCGCCTTCGCAGGCTCCTTCGATGGCGAGAACCTGACCGTCGCCTTCAACCGCAAAGAACAGCGAATCGAGTATCTGCGAATCGATCCGACGACCGGCAAGGACAACGAAATCGTCATTCACCGCGTCAAACAAAATGGCACGTCGCTCCTGGGAGAAGAGGAAGGGAACGGCAAAAAAGACGGAGCTGCGGCAGTTCTGGCCGCCAAACCAGCTACCACGCAAGATGATTCGGCTCCCAAAGCAAACGCTTACAAACTATCCTTCGGCCAAGATGTGGTCGCAAGGCTGGGAACCAGCGAACTTTCGAGCGATCGGCTCTTTGTGCTCTTCATGACGCCGGCGAAGGATCGGACGAAGGACCTGCTCAAGGGCGCGGAAACAGGAGGAGAAACGGGGGCGACAAGCAAACCGGCGGTGGCAGCGGCGAGCGAACCGGCGGCAACAACGCAGAAAGATACTCTGGATTTACGAATCACCTGGCGCGGACCGATGGAAATGCGACCGCTCGATGAAAATGACATGACGCTGGTGGATGAGAAGGATCGAGCACTGTTGGCGGAGGGGACGAAGGATCGACCGGTGAAGGTCATCGACAGCACCCGCGAAATCACGGCGGCGAAACTGCGTTATCACAAAGCAGAAGACCGTGTCGAATTGGAATCAGATACATACAACGACGTGTGCGTAAAAGACCCGTCGATGGGAATAATCAAGTGCGCAAAATTGAATTATCTCCTCCAGGCGGACAAGGCGGATAAGCTGTTCCTGGCAGGCCCCGGCCGACTGGACGTTCCGCAAAGCGCGTTGCACAAGGATCGGGTGGAGGCGGGAAAGGGAGGGGCGCCGATGGTGGTGTCGTGGGAGAAGATGATGGACGTGGACCTGGTGAGTGTGGCGGGAGGCGGTGGCGGTGGGTGGGGTGGTGGGACGACTGGGAAGCGGGCCGTCAAGCATGCGCTGTTGACGGGTGATGTCTGGGTCCGCGACCCGGGACTGCCCGGCGTGAGCAATGCGTTCGAAATGAACGCGGCGACGCTTGACCTGCAAATGGCTCAGGCGACCACGGTGAAGATGTCGCAATCGCTGGAGCATCTGACGGCGACGGCGGTGAAAGTCAAGTCGGCGAGGCCGGGGGCGGCGCTGAATGATTATCCGCAGGGATTGACTGCTGATCGGTTGGACGTATCGACGGCGGCAGGGCCCGATGGAAAAGGGGGGGGGCTTTCGCCGTCGAAGATGCTGGCCGCGGGCAATGTGGTGGCGTGGACGTATGGCAATCAGAGCGATCTTTCGGAGAATCTGACCGCTGCCCGAAAACCGGACAAGGCCGCGAGCAATAAACTCGTGAAGCAGACGATTTACACGCCGGTGTTGGAGGCGATGCTGGAGCCGAAGGAGAAGGGCGGAGAGAAGGGGGCGGAGGCTGTGGCGCTGGGATCGAACACGGGCGTGAAGTCGCTGACGGCGACGGATGGCGTGAAAGTGGAACTGGAAGGAATAGGGGCGGTGGTAACGGCAAAGTCGATGGTGGCCGATCCGCGAACGGGAAGAGTGCGGCTGCTGGGCGATCCGGGAAGTATGACACCCGTATTGGTGACGATGGGGGACGATCGGATCGAAAGCTTCGAAATGATTTTCAATCAACATGCCAATACGCTTAATCAATTGCATTCGATCGAAATTCCGCGTGAAGGCGCCTTTACGTTCGTCGAAAAGAAAGAAGGGGAAGGGGCGGGGGGGGGAGTCGTGGAAAAGGCGACGCCGGTGCGGATTACCTGGACGGAAAAAATGACCTACGACCAGTGGTCGCGGCAGGCGAGGTTCATGGGAAACAAAGTGGAAATTAAGACGGTCGGAGCGGCGGAAGAAACCGTGGAGGTAAGTTGCAAAAAACTGTTGGAGGCGACGCTGGCGGAACGCGGGGCGAGTGGCGGGGGTGGAGGAGGAGCGAAGAAACCGCCGATTGAGCAGTTCAAGGCTCAAGGCGAAGTCGAGGTGACGCAGACGAAATGGGGCAAGCAGGGAAATATCTTGACACGGATGTACATGCAAAGCGAAGAGGCTCGGTATTCGGAGGCGAGCCAGCGGTTGGAATTGCCACACGCGGGAATGATCGGGCTGGAGGACAATGAGATAAAAGAGAATAAGGGGAGCGGAAAGGACGCGGCGGATACCAGCGGCAAAACCGTCCTGACATGGAAAGATAACCTGGTGTTCGCGATGGACACAGGCGTGATCACGATCACGGATAGCGTGCATGTGATCCGTGTGCCGACGAAACCGATGCAGGTGGCGACAGTGAGCGGAGGCAAGAATGGGGGGAAGGGGATCATGGGTGGACCGGTCCAGCGGGTGGACCTGTACGGCCCGTCGCTGACGGCGAAACTGCTGCCCAACAAAAGTAGCAATGAAAGCACGCCTAAAGGCGCGGCGGCGTTTTTAGGCAGCGGCGGCCGCCCCAGCCTGGAGAGCGTGAAAATCGCCGGCCCCGCGCGGCTGGTGGCCGGCGAACGCGAAGTCCGAGCCCCCAAAGAACTCGCTTACGACGAAGTCAACCACATTGCCGAGGCAAAAGGAACCCGGCAGGAGCCGGTGCAGTTCATCGCCCCGGGCGCCAATTTCCCCGAAACGCCGGGAATCAAGTGGAATTTGATCACCGGAGAAACCGAAATAGAATCGGCACGCGGCATGATGAAGCTGGAGTAAGAAGTAAGAAGCCAGAAGCCAAAAGTTTTGAATCAACCGCAAATTTGAAACCTTCAGGCTACTGGCTTCTAGCTTCCGGCTTCTTCAAAAGTATCTCGTAGAGCTCCGGGCGTCGTTGATGTCGGAGGTAGCCGGAGAGGTCGAGGCGTTCGGACTTGTCGAATTCAAGCGGAAGTTGGGGACGCAGGTCCAGGTCGATCGTGGCCTGGACGAGCGAGTTGGCCGGAGCGATGCCTCCGGCGACCTGCTGGCCGAAGGCGTCGTAAATGACAGAGTTCCACGTGGAGCGTTTCCAGAGCTGATCGTCGACGGCGTAAGTTGCAACGCCCAGCGGCAAACCGTGCATCATGGCGCGAGCGGGCAGAGCGACGGTGAAAAAATCGCGCTCGAAACGGTCGTGCCTCATGGTTTGCCAGAGAAGAATGTCGGCGTTTTTGAGTTCGTAGACGCGTGTGATTTCGGGGAAGTGGATGTCGTAGCAGATGAAGATGCCGAGCTTGCAGAAGGGGGTGGCGATGGGCTCGAGATGTTGGCCGGGGTCGAGGGAGCATTTTTCGCCGGGGGCGAGGTGGGTTTTATCGTATTTGCCCAGCCACGTGCCGTCGGGGCCGATGACGGGAGAAGAAGCCCAGGTCTTTTGGCCGTCGACTTCGACGATGCTGGGGATCACGAGCATGCGGTATTGTTTGGCGAGGGCTGCCAGGGCGATCATCCAGGGCGACTTGGCGGTGAGACCGAGAACTTTGCGAATAGTCTGCTTGCCTGCTTCGACCGCCTTGATACCTTCGTGCGTACGATGGTGGTCCGCACGTTCAGGCAGAACAACAATATTAGCCCCCTGCTGACCAGCCTGATCGACAAGACGAAGCAGATCCTTGCGGCGATCGGACATACTCTCGAGCTTGTTGTGCACATGCACCATGGCCAGACGAACAGGACGAGACATGCGGACTCCTTCGACAAGGAAAGAATAAAACCATGACAATGAAGTATAATGTAATCGATGTTGCATGTTCCGGGTGAAACTTTAGGCGTGGTGATTGTAGATCACGGCTCGCGGAAAGCGGCGGCCAATGACATGCTGCTGGAAGTGGTGGCACTGTTCAAGCGGGTGGCGGGCGTCACCATTGTGGAACCAGCGCACATGGAATTGGCGGAGCCTACGATCGAGCAGGCGTTTGATCGCTGCGTGGCGCAAGGCGCGACGCTGGTGATGGTGCATCCGTATTTCCTTTCGCCGGGCCGGCACTCGACGACGGACATTCCAACCCTGGTGGCGACGGCGGCGGCGAAGCACGAAAAAATCCAATATCGCGTGACGGAGTCGTTGGGACTGGACGAAAAAATCGCATTGCTGATTGAATCGCGCATATCCGAGTGCCTGCGGCGTGGCATACCCCGACATGTGTAGCGGACACCATGCACAAAGGGGCCAACCGACCAACATACACCCACAGACTCGCCGCCTAAAACGTCATGCGCCCCATCTGGCGGTTTGGCAGTTTTGTGCGATTAGGGTATGGCTATTTTTTGTGGCAGATTGTCATGCCAAAGGCGAAGTCCGCGATGCCGCGAGCGTTTTCGATGTGTTTTGGCGAGATCAGCGCAAAGCCCCGCATTACCATGCGGGGCTCCCCTTGACGCCTATGCCACAAAAAATGGCCACACCCTGCGATTATTGCCATTCTCCGGTAAACACCTCCGTTGCTGTTCCGGTCATGTAGACGCAATCGTCGCCGCCTCGCATGGCCTCTCGCCATTCCAGTTTCAAATCGCCGCCCGGCAAGTGCGCCAGAATTTCTCCGCCCGTCTTTCCTGTGAGTACTCCTGCCACGCACACCGCTGCCGCTCCGGTCCCGCATGCTAACGTTATTCCGCTGCCACGCTCCCATGTTCGCATGGTTACTTCTTGTTTGGAATGCATCTGGACGAAGTGCACGTTGATCCGATGGGGAAAGGCTTTGTGCGTCTCCAGCGCTGGCCCGACCTTCGCCAGGTCGATCTTGCTCACATCCTCCACGTAAATCACCGCGTGCGGATTGCCCATCGACACAAACGTCGCCTGCACTCCCAGGCTCGTCCCCATCGGCACCTGAAAAATCCGCGGATGACCCGTCGCACCGACCCATTTCGCGTCCACTGGAATTTTTTCCAGGTCCAAGATCGGCCGATCCATGTTCACCGTCACCGTCTCCACTTTGCCATCGTTGCCCAAATGCAATTGCAACGACAGTACCCCGCGTCCCGTCTCGATTTTCATCGGATTCTGCGTGGAGAGTTTCCGGTCGTAAGCGAATTTCGCGACGCATCGGATGCCGTTGCCGCACATTTCCGATTCCGATCCGTCCGCATTGAACATCCGCATCCGCACCGTTGCCCCACCCCCCTCCTGCTTTTTACCCGCCTCCGTCGGTGGCGCCACCAGGATCAGTCCATCTCCCCCGACCCCCGTGTGCCGATCTGAAATCTTCACCGCCAATTGCTCCGGCCGCTCCACGGCCTGCGCAAAGGCATCCACGTATACGTAATCATTGCCAATTCCATGCATCTTTACAAATCGCATGACATCTCCAAAGCGCCGGAATTCCAATTTCAAATCATATTGACTGCGGATTAGTCGGGAAAGCTCTTATAGTGATTCAAATAGATAATATCTTGTCCATCAGGCTTTTTTCAGCACGAAGACACGAAGAAACGAAGGGCACGAAGTTTTTTTGTTAAAATTTTGCTTTGTATCTGCTCTGTCTCAACCCTCTATCAGAGCCGCGACCGTCAGGGAGCGACCCGTGCGACAATGCGAAAATACCGCCTGTCGCTCCCTTACGGTCGCGGCTCTGATCATCGCTTGCGGAGGGTTGAGACAGAGCACTTCGTATCCTTTTCTTCGTGTTCTTCGTTTCTTCGTGCTGAAATTAAGATGGTTTAATGATGAATCACTACACTCTGGAGGGCGGCGCTGGCTATTTCTCGCAATGTTTTTAGCGTTTCCGCTGAAAGCTGTGGGCCGGCGAGATTCATTGGCAATTCAGTCGGATTCTTGCCGTAGATCGCTCCGTAGACGACACAGGCCGTCAGATAGGTGCCTTCGTCCGTTGGATGTCGGCTATCGGCGAACAGCTCAATTTCCGGGTGTTTTTCAGCACAGAGCCGCCAGGCTAACCCGATCGGCACAATCGCGGCGCTCGTCCGCTGCTTGACCGCCTGATACGTGGCGAACATGGTGCCGTATTCGCTGTCGCGTCCCGAGCGTGTCCAGTTCTGGAAAATCAAGGGTTTGGCTCCCGCTCGCTGAGCTTCAGCCGCGAAGAGTTCGAAATATTTTTCGCTGTTTTGCGGATCCGTCACCGGCCGCCGGCTGAACTCCTGCAGTACTACATAATCCCATTTTTCCTGTGCCAGGAGTTTCTGCACTTTGCCCCTGTTCCAGTGCCATTGAAGCGAGACATACGGGGCCGTGACCGCCGTCACGTCCACCGGGCGATTTTCCATCACGGACAACTGCTGAACCAATCCCGGCAAGTCGTTGTAGAACGTCAGCGAATTGCCGACGAAGAGCACCTTGATCCGCGGCGAATCGTCGGCAAATCGCAGCCGTTGATACCGCTCCGGCTCATAGAGCCGGCACCCGCCAAAAAGGACAACCGCTGCCAGAATCATCAACATAACAGCAACTTTTCCTGAACGTTGAACCATTGTGCTATCCTCAGAATAGTGAATTGTGAATGGTGAAATCCGAGCCGCGCCCGCAAGGAAGCGACTTCACTATTCACCATTCACTATTTTACGGTTTCGTTGCCGGTTGAGTGGCGGGACCAACGTCGACGACGATGGTATAGGTGCGTCCGAGGCCATATTTCGATCCGTCTTCGAAGTCGCCCGTCCGCTGCTTTTCATAGATCATGCGGCTAATTTCCCTTTCCCAGACCACCTTGCCGTCCGCCGACACTGTCACTTTGCGATAGGCATAATTGATTCCGCCACAGACCTTCCGCCAGGGCATCGGGAACGTCACCGGCGCAGGGCCAAGAGGCATGCCATCGACCGCAACGTCGGCCGGCGCATTGGTCACAAGTTTCACCGTATTCACGCCAGTGCACGCGCCCAACGTCAGAACCGCCAGAACACACAAAGAACATTTGAGTAACATGACCGCTCCACTAAAAATCGAGAATTGAAAATCAAAAATTGAAAATCATTTCTTCCGCAATTTTTCCCGCTCCTCCCACGCTTTCTTTTGATACTCCTCCATGACTGCGGCAATTTCCTTGCGAGCGGCATCACCCTCGTAGGTACCCGTCGGCTTGTCTGCATACATCCTTGCGAGTTCCTTCGCCGTGCGTCCCTGCCGGTCCGGCGAGAGCGGATCGGGCTTGAACGCCAACCACCCTTTGACCTGCTCCACGTTCCCCTGACGGATGTAATGTTCAAGCCGGGTAGCATCGCCGACCATGACGTTGACGTTGGCTCCCTTTGCCGCCAGCAATTTCCAAATGGCCGGCGATTCGGTCGCGGACATGGGCGTGCGCCCCTGACCATCCGCCAGATTAACGTCCGCGCCCTGCTCCAGCAGAAACGCCACCAATTGCTCGTTCTTCGCGGATGCCGCGATGAGCAGCGGCGTCGCCCCGTTTTTGTCCTTGACGTTGGGGGTCGCTTTGTGCTTGAGCACCGCCGCCGCCGCGTCGAGATTCCCCGCAGCAACAGCATAGATCAACGCCGTGTTCCCATTGGGGTCTTTCACATCCGGATTCGCGGCATGATCCAGCAGCACATTCATCGCCTCCCACTGCTGGTTCGCCGCCGCCGCTGTCAGGGGCGAACTCCCATCCGCATCGGGTTTGCTCACGTCTGCCTTGGCATCGAGCAAAATCTTCATGACATCCGCAGCCCCCATCCTCGCCGCGATCGACACCGGCGTACGCAACGCCCCCGACGTCGTGCTTCCAAACCCCAACTGATTCACATCCGCCCCCAGCTCCACCAGCGTCTTGACCGTCTGCGCATAATTCAGCGACACCGCGATGGTCAATGGCGTTTGCTTACCATTATCAAGCACACTGAAATCCGCCCCAGCCTTTCCCAGCGCCCGCAACGCCTTAATCGCTCCATACTCCGCCGCGACATGCACCGGCGTTTGTCCGTTGTCGTTGCGTGTCCGTGCCCGATCCGGATTATCCCCCAGCAACTTCCCAAGCCGCACATCGTCGTCCGCCTTGGCAATCTCATGGATCGTCAGCACATACCGCCAATCCCGCACTTGCCCCCCACCATTATTGTCTTCCACTTGTCCCCAAGCCGCGGCCCCCAGTAACACAACGCCAAGCACTCCCGCAATCGCCGATTTCATAGTGTGCCTCCAATTGCCTTCTTGCAGTTTATGGACATCAAGTTACCATGATTCCATCATTGAACAAGGAGTCCACCGATGTTTTTCCGCACGGTCGCCATTGTTATCATTTCCGCGGGCTCACTGACGCTCGGCGGTTGTGGCATCCTGACCGCCCCGTTTTCCGCCGCCAAGGCCGTCTCCTCCAATGCTAACTACGATTTCAAAGGGATCGTGGTCGATCCCGCCGGCAAGCCGCTCGACGGCGTCGTCGCGGTCCAATCGTCACAACGACGCTTCTGGTCGCCGCTCAAAGGTACCACCGACACTTACCATAAAGAATTTACGCGTGTTGACGGCCATTTCATCATCACCGTCCGCGGCTCCAATCTGAGCGTGACGTTTTCCAAGAACGGCTATCGCGACGCCGTCTTCAACTTCACGGCCGAAACCAATAACGAAATCGCCTCCAACATGGGTAACTGGCCAAACTCCCCCGACTTTGCCGTGCTGATGATGCCGGTGAATGCCCGCGACGCTTACCTGGCCCGCCATACCGCCACCATTTCTTATGAGCACTATCCCATTGCCGACATGATCTCGCTGCAGAACCTCCTGACCAAAGGCGTCTCCGGCGACATCGTCTACAAAGATAAAGACACAACGGACCCCACCGTCATCCCCGACGGCACCTTCTACGCGATCATCGACAATGCTCCACCCCAGGCCATCAACTCTTCCGGCCAGATTGATCCCGCCGAACTGGACATTCCCAACTCGCTCACGCTCCGGATCGCCGGCCCCGACACCGGCTTCATCCGCATGACCCCACGCCCCGGCCTCCACCCCACGCTCATCAGCACCCTCGCCCCCGAAACCGGCTATAAGCCAGAGGTCACCCTCACCCGCGACCGTCTCAAAGAAATGCGAATCGCCGACAGCAACTCCATCGCAGCCGCCCACGAATACTTCTATTTCCATGTCGGCGACCGCTTCGGCAAAGGCATCCTCTCCTGGTCCACCCGCTTCGGCAAACCCCAGTTCACCTTCGACCTCTACCTCCAACGCCGCCCCGCCACCCGCGATTTGACCACGTTCAATGACAAGCAATAACCTCGGTTCATCTCCCAATTTCGGAGAGAGCATTCCTGGAGCCCCGCATGGTAATGCGGGGCTTAGCTGTCGGAATCAAAACAAACGTTAATTGCGTGGGAGGGCATCGAAAACGCTTGCGGCGTCGCGAGGAGTTCTAAATCACGCCCTTCGAGCGTGATCCGCCATTGAGCACGGACACCCAGCACCTGGTACCAGAGAAGGGGGATGCCGGGTGCTGGAGCACTTGGCGAAACGAATAACAACCGCCCATGGCATCCAGCACCCGGCGTGGATTGCGAGGCGGATTCCTGTCTGGCGATACATGCGATATGGTACTGCAATATCAAACCGGTGTCAATATCGAATTGATATTGACGGTGCAGGCGTTGCATCTTGCCTCTCATGTCTACCAAATCGCAGCATAACGTGGCCTACAGAAAGCTTCAGCCGTTTCTCAAGAAGATGCGAGAAGACGCTGGCTTGAGCCAGCAAGCGCTCGGCCGGAAACTGCGGAGGCCCCAGAATTGGGTCTTCAGGTCAGAAACCGGCGGACGGCGTGTGGACGTGACGGAATTCACGGCTTGGGCCGTCGCCTGTGGGGTTGATCCCATCAAAGCCTATCAAGAGATTTTGTGACTGAAGTCGAACGGCGGGCAAGCCCGCCGGCTCAATAGAAAATGCCGCTGAACAACCACTTCCCATTTGCCTTCGCCCCTTCCACATGGAATAATGAATCCGCCTCTGCAGTGTTCGAGTTACCGCGGCATTTGGCTCCGGACCGATGAGCACTTTATGGGTCCCTTGGATCGGACTGACGGGCAGGCCTCCCTGCAACCTCGCGTTGCGGACTAGTCGTGGAAGTTCTGAAACGGTCCCTCGCGCGACCCGCCCTGTTTTTTCAGGGTTCGGACCTCCCCGCGTCACGGCACTTATGTGGAGGCTCTTTTTATTTCCGATTTTTGATTTTTGATTTTTGATTTTATGCGCTGCACCAAACGTGCTTTCATCCTCGGTCTCGTCTCGGGCTTGCTTTTGGCCGCCGCAGCTCTCGCCGACAATCTCCTCGCCGACAAATCCACCACCGCCAAGTCCGGCGTCAAAATCACCTTGCCAAAAGGCTGGAAAACCGACGAGCGAGGCGGATCACGCAACCTCCTGCTCGCCCGCGCCCCCACCTCCGACAAGGACAACACCGGCGAATTCCAAACCCTCTTCTCCCTCGACGCCGACACCATCACCAAGCTCGACGGCCGCGCCCAGCAGGCCGCCGTCGCTAAAAAATGCGACAACTACCACGCCATCGAGGAACCCACCCCCATCACCATCGGCGGCGCCGACGGCGTCATGTTCGGCGGAACCTTCACCACCGGCTCCGTCAAGCTCCGCTCACGCCAATATCTCCTGCTGCAGAACGGCCGCGTTTACATCCTCACCTTCACCGCCCTCGATTCCGCCTGGCCCAACTACGCCAAGGCCATCGAGGCTTGTGCCGCTTCGCTCACACTTCCCGTCAAATAAAAAGCCCAAGGACTGCAGTCCATGGGCTGGTACGCCTCCATCGCGAATCAACGTGAAAACCAATTCGTCCGCATGCTCGTAATCGCCGATAATGCTTGCATGGTTTCGTACCGATGAATCGGAACGGTTATGCCTTTGTTGTATCTTTTTGAAGATTCCCAGGTCGAGCGGCTCAGTCCGCTGACCTATTCCCGCGGCGTCTGCGAACTCCGTGTCGGCATGCTCACGCTGCTCGAGCGTTTTCAGCGTAACTTCGGCACGCCGCTCGCTGGCATTTTCGTCCGCGATGGCCTTGCTGAAGTGGTTCGACGGCGCGTCAAGGTATCCGTCAATCCCGCACTCTCCACCCGAGATGGCGTTCTTCTCGTGAACGCGCGTCTCCTGCCGCTGACCGATTCCATCGCCCTCCTTCCGGCCGACTTTGCGCCTGATTCCGCGGGCATCTCTCAGGGCGCCATCGTCTGGATGCATCTTTCGCCGGCGCTCGCTTCTCAAATCGATTTTTCCAAGCTCAGCGAAGCTCACACGCTCGAAGCCGTGCTTCCATTGGTTCAGCGCCAGACTTCGCATGCCGAGTTGATCGATCGTCCGTGGGATTTGTTCGATTGCCAGAAGGCTGCGATTCTCGAGGATTTCGCTCATCTCGGCCGAGCCAACGATGCGGTCATTCTTCCCGGCGCTTACCTGTTGACGCCGGAGAACATTCATCTTGGCAAGGGCGTGAAAATCTGGCCCGGCGCCGTGCTCGACGCGCAAAACGGTCCGATCATCGTCGGCGAAGCAACCGAAATCCGTGCCGGCGCCGTCATCACCGGCCCGACCTGTATCGGAGACCGCTGCGTCCTTCGCACACATGCCGACATCCGCGAACACTGTTCCATCGGACCCGGCTGCCGCGTCGGTGGCGAAATCGTCAACACCCTCTTCCTGGGCAACTCCAACAAGCAGCACTACGGCTTCCTCGGCCAAACCGTCATCGGCGAATGGGTCAATATCAGCGCCGGCACCACCACCAGCAACCTCAAAAACACCTACGGCACCGTCCGCATCACCTTCGGTAACACCGAAGAAGATACCGGGCGTCAATTCTTCGGCGCCATCGTTGCCGATCATGTCAAAACCGGCCTGGGCACCCGGCTCAACGCCGGCACCATCCTGGGGTTTGCTTCCCAAACGATTGTTCCTCGCTCGCCGCGATTCGTGCCTTCTTTCGCATGGCTTACCGAGCAGGGCATCGAGCGAGCCGACTTTGAGAAAATCGAGCAGATCGCCAGCATCGCCATGTCTCGCCGCAACGTCGATTTCACCGCCATCGATCACGAACTTTTCGTCCGCATCGCCAACCAAGCCCTGGTCGCGGAACGGTATCCATGGCCGTGATTCGTCAAGTCGTTAAATCGTCAAGCCGTCAAGTCGTTACGACTTGACGATTTAACGATTTAACGATTTAACGACTTGACGACTTAACGAATCCCTCCTAATACTGCGCTGGGTTGATTCAACGCAGGGGCACGCATGTCAATGATCACCTCGATTCTCGGCGGCGTGGGCCTGTTTCTGCTGGGCATGAGCATCATGACCAACGGGCTCAAGGCCGTGGCAGGGCCGGGATTGCGAACGATGCTCGGCAAAGCGGCGGCAACGCCGCTGTCGGGCGCGTTCTGGGGGGCTTTCGTGACGCTCATCGTGCAGTCCTCCAGTGCCACCACCATGACCACCATCGGCCTGGTCAGCGCGGGACTGCTTACCTTTGCTCAGGGACTCGGACTCGTCTTTGGCGCCAACGTCGGTACCACGGGAACAGGCTGGCTCATCGCTCTCATTGGTGTTCGTGTGTCGCTCACCGCTGCTGCGCTGCCGATGATTTTTGTGGGGGCTTTGGTCAAGCTTCTGGGCCGCGGACGTCTCTCCGCAGGCGGTGCGGCATTTGCAGGCTTCGCTCTGATTCTTTACGGATTAACCACGCTGCAAACGGGTATGGGCGGACTGGCCCAACAGTTGAAACCGGAGAGCTTTCCCGCCGTTTCCGGATTCGGTTGGGGCTCGGGCCTGCTGGGCGTACTGGCATTGATCGGCATCGGTCTGGTCATGACCGCGGTCATGCAATCGTCCACCGCCGCCATTGCGGTCACGCTCTCGGCACATTTCGCAGGGGCCGTCGGACTCGATCAGGCATGCGCCCTGATCATCGGCCAGAACATCGGTACCGCGACAAGTTCCGCCATGGCTGCCATCGGCGCAAGCAGCACCGCCAAGCGACTGGCTCTCGCCTACATCTTATTCAAACTCATCGCCGCCCTGATCGCGATGCTGCTGTTTCCCGTCACCGTTCCTCTGCTGGTTCGTGCCGCGAGAACCATCGACGGCGTGACGCTGCTGGCCGGTTATCACACGGCTTACAACGTCATCGGCGTAGCGGTCCTGCTGCCGTTGACCCACCGATTCACGCGATTTGTTGAGTGGATTCTGCCCGAGCGAGCTTCGCCGCTGACGCGATGTCTCGACCGTGCGGCCCTTGAAACGCCGCTGGCCACCGAGGAAGCGGTTCGGCGAACGGTGGCTCGCTCGCTCGAAACAATGTGCCGCTCCATCAGCGCCGCTCTCACATTTGCCCGTCCCATCTCTGTCGCAGAGGCCAGCGATGCTTTGCGACAGGCGAGGGACTTCATGTCAGAAGCCAGCGGCCCACCCGAATCGCAGAAGGATGAAGAACGACTCACCAGCACACTCCACGCGCTCGATCACGCCTCTCGCCTGGCCGAAGTCGCGGCGGAGAAAGGCGAATGCCGATCGGAAGATGCACAAGCCGTGGAGTGGTGCGTTCAGGCGATGCAAAACGCTGTCCTGATCGCCGGTGAAGTAGGTGCCCTCCCCGGCACTCCGTATTTAGCCGGCAGGCTTGCCTGCCGCTCGGGCGCCACCGATTCACCCATCGAGCGAGCACTCCTCGAACTCGAACACTGCGCAACAGCACTGAGCGACTTGCAGCGGACCCATCGCAAAGCAACCTTCAGTTCAGTCGCCGGCCGAGCGGTGAGTGCCGACGAAGCGATCGCCCGAGTCGACGCCGTCCGCCGCATGGAAGCCTTCGCTCGTCACGCCTGGCGTTCCGCAACCCATCTCGTCGGCCCAACCACGCCCGATAAATGAAGCCACCGTCAGTCGTGACGGAGATTCGTCAAGTCGTTAAGTCGTAAATCGTAACGATTTACCTGACGACTTGACGATTTAACGACTTGGTGACTTGACGCCTTAACGGACACGTGGTCAGGCGGTATTCTTAGGTGACGGATAAGCAAGGAGACGCCTATGCCGATGTTTCAGTACGAAGCGCTAAACGCTGCCGGGCAGAAAGTAACGTCTGAGATCGACGCGGTTTCCGCGGACGAAGCGATCAGCAAGATTCGTTCGCAGGGCTATTTTACCACGAAGGTCAAGGAGAAGGCTGTCAAGAAGCCCAAGGGGGCTGCCGGGGGAGCTGGTGCTGCCGCCGCCGCCGGGCCTAAAAAGAAATCGTTGAACTTCAACATCAGCATCGGCGGCGTCTCGAACAAGGTCATCACACAGTTCACACGCCAGCTCTCCACGCTTCAGGATGCAGGTCTGCCGATCCTTCGCTCTCTGAAAATTCTCTGGCAGCAGCAGAAGCCAGGCCCGCTCAAGACGATTCTCGATCAAGTCGCCAACGATGTCGAAAGCGGTTCGACGCTTTCGGATTCCATGAGCCGGCACCCGAAGGCCTTCGATCGCCTGTACACCAACATGGTGCAGGCCGGCGAAGCGGGCGGCGTGCTTGACGTGATTCTCCAGCGACTTGCCGACTTCATGGAAAAAGCCCAACGCCTCAAGAGACGCGTCATCGGCGCAATGATTTATCCCGCTTGCGTCATCACGTTTGCCGTCATCATCGTCACCGGCATCATGATCGTCGTCGTGCCAAAGTTTAAGGACATCTTCCGCGACTTCGGTACCACGCTGCCCCAGCTCACCGTCTACCTCATCGCCTTTTCCGACTGGGTCGCCAACTACGGCTGGCTTTGGATCCTCTGCTCGCCCTTCATCGTTTTCTTCGGCATCAAACTCATCGGCAAAAGCCGGATCGGACGACAAATCATCGACACCGTCAAACTGAAGATCCCTATCATCGGCCAGATTCTCGCCAAAACCTCCATCGCCCGCTTCACCCGTACCCTGGGCACCCTTCTCTCCGCCGGCGTACCGATCCTCGACGCCCTCAACATCACCCGCGACACCGTCGGCAACACCGTCTACGAAAAAGCGCTCCAGAAAGTCCACGACGCCATCCGCGAGGGCGAATCGTTCGCCGCCCCGCTCAGGCAGGCAAAAGTCTGCGATTCGATCGTCACAAATATGATCGACGTAGGCGAAGAGACCGGCGACCTCGACAAAATGCTGATCAAAATCGCCGATAACTATGATGAAGAAGTCGATGTTCTGGTCGGTTCGCTGGTGAGCCTGCTTGAGCCGATCATGGTCGTCGGCCTTGGCCTCATCGTCGGAACCATCGTCATCGCCCTGTTCCTCCCGCTGGTCAAGCTGATTACCTCCCTCTCGAGCGATAGCAATAAGGGCTGATCCGCAGTTGGGTTCCGAACGTGAAGGTTGTTTCTAACGTCGTTTGAATTGGGGTGTTCTGTGAAATCGCATCGACTCGGTCGGCAAAAGGCTTCAGGCTTCACCCTTGTTGAATTGCTGGTGGTGCTTGCCGTCATTGTCATTCTGGTGAGTATCATGGTACCCGCGGTCTCCGCGGCCCGGAATCATGCCAAAAAAGCTCAGGCGAGCGCTCAACTGGCGGGGATTTCGACCGCCATCAACATGTACTTCCAGATTTTCGACGCCTATCCGGGGCCCTATGGGCCGCTGGACACCACGACTGCGTCCTCCGCGCGTAAACTCACCGGCACGCAGAACCTGCTGCTGGGACTCGCTTTCGGCATGTATGATCCAAACGCCTTTGGCAACAACCCCAATCCGTACCCCGATGCGGTCAATCCGATCAACCCGCAACCGATGCCCACCAGCGCCTATCCCATCGGCGGCAGTTCTATCTCCTATTTTGTCGACGCGGCCAAGCCCTTCTACGTCAGGGATCTTTCCAGCAAATCGGTTGCCGGAACAGTTTCCGGAGCGGTTGCCGGAGTCTACAAAACCTATCCCGCGTTTTATTCGGTCGGCGCGAACACGCTATCTCCTGCCGGAGTGTCCGACTCCAACGGTAATTGGACAGCGAATAATTGGCAGCCCAGCGGGGTGTACACTAATTATCCCGAAGGAAGACAAGGTTCCACAGACACGGCCAAAGGAACGACCTCCTGTTGGGCTTTTCCGACTATTGTAGACACTTTCGATGACCCGCTGCCGATTCTCTACTACCGCCGAACGCCCGGCGTGGAAGGCACGGGAACGGTGGTGTCTAACTACCCAAACCTCGTCAACACGATGAACTCTCCGCCCATCGTTTCCATGAATACCTCGACACTGGCTTCTTACTACCTCATGGATAACGCCGACTACACGAACGCTAGCGGACAAGGCTCTTACATTTTGCTGAGCACGCCGTCAGGCAGCACTTTTGGGCAGTCGTATAACAACTGGACCGATGGCAAAGGAAATCTGCATGTGTTTAATGAGCTGGTTCTGGCCGACAGGGTCAGTACGTTCGTGGGCACCACCGCGACCGCCCGTGGCGGATACGTCCTCATCAGTGCGGGAATAGACCGCTTCTACGGAAACGTCGGGGTCAAAGGGGCAAGAAGTATATCTAATGCCACCGATGACATCGTGGTCGTCGGACCTTGATCTAACGCGGGCATCTTGCCCGCAAAACGAATGCGAAAGTGAACGGCATGCTTCCTTACCGAAAAAATCGTACCTCAGGCAGAACCGGCTTCACGCTCGTCGAGCTCTTGGTCGTGATTGCCATCATTGTGCTGCTGATCGGAATTTTGATTCCTACCGTCGGGTCCGTCCGCAAGCAGGCCAAAATTGCCGCCACGAACAGTCTACTCTCAACGCTCAGCACCGCGTTGGAGCACTACCACAACGATTTCAATATGTATCCCTCCTCGACCACGTACTACTCGACTACGCCCTCGGGCTCGAACTCGCCTTATGCTTACGGTGAGAAATTAGGCACTGTACTCAATGGCCGTGCTCCTTGCCTGCTGGCTCAGGGGCTGATGGGCTATCTGCCCTATGACGTCGACGGCTGCGGGCCCACGCTCTCTGGTGGTGGGCCGTCCCCCAATGCCCCCACTTCTACCAATCCCGGCGATCCCAGCTTCGGTTTCCGGGTAGGAAGGCAGGGTTCCGGGAGAATCTACGGTCCCTATATGCCATCGGACAGCCAAAACTATCGCGTGAATCTCGATAAACCAGGGAACACAAACGACCAGTCCTTCATCGATATCTTCGGCAACGAAATTCTGTATTACTGTGCGGCAAAAATCACCGATCCAAGGCGGGTTTTCGTTCAGACGGCGGACAACTATTCGTACTTCGTTTCTGATGACAACGCCGCCATCAAGAACGCCAATGGTTCTATTCCGAACAACAAGCCGGAGACGCAAAGCAATGCCGACTTCTTCCAGTTGTTGGGCGTGAGCGGAAACTCGTTCAACGATAGCAATCTGCCCGCCACGTTGTTGGGACGGGACAGTTATCTCCTGATTTCCGCCGGATGCAACGGCACTTATTTCACCAAAGACAACCTTGTCGCCGCCAAACCATGATCGCGACTCTTTTTGAAGGACTTGCATGGCTCGCCAGATAACAATTTCTCAAGTTTCGCCACACCGGCCTTCTCGCCGCCGCGCCGGGTTTACGCTCATTGAGCTGATGATCGTGGCTGCCGTGATCATCGTCCTCGCCGGCATCACGTTAGCGGTGGGAATTTCCGCGAAACATGGTGCGGGCATTCGCAAGACAAAGGAAACGCTCCAAGCGTTGGACGGGATAATGAAGGACTACTTGGCTGCGGGCAATCCCGAACCGGTGGCATCGCCGCCGGCGCCGGTGAACAATCCCGATCAAACCGTTTGGGTGCAGGCCTTGCGAACCTCGCCGGACCTTGCCAACAAACTCGCCGGTTTCACCACGAAGATGACGAACAACGGCTATCTGACCATCCTCGACGCCTTCGGCAATGCCATCGGCTATGTCCCGTCCAAAAGCACCGGTAACACCGTGACGACACCCGGCTACTTCCAAAGCGCAGGACCGGACGGACTCTTCGGCGACTCAAACGGCCACAACGGAGCCGACGACATCTTCAGCATGGACCCGCAATAAATCGGAGATTCGATCGTGAAATACGATGGCATTGATTCAAGTTCTCAGCGATGCGACAAGGCGATTGCCCGCAGACCTGGTCGCCACGGATTTACCCTTGTCGAACTGTTAGTAGTGGTGGCCGTCGTTCTGATCCTGGCGGGCATCGTCGCGCCGTCGGTGAAAAACATGCTTCGAGGCAACGGCCAGACGCAAGCCGTCAACGTCATCCGCGCCTATCTTGTCACCGCACGCTCCGTCGCCATCTCGCAGCATCGCCAGGCCGGCGTCGTGTTCTTCGAGGAAACCGCCGCTTCGGGCGCATTCCATGCCGGTCAGACCGCCATGCAGATCATGATTGAATCGCCCGATCAGACCGGGGCAACGACAGGCAATACGATTTTCACGTATTACAGCAAGGATCGCGAATATCTTCCCAAGGGGATTCAGGTCTCGGTTTTGAAGGGGGATGCGACTGCTATCACCGGCACCGAGACCGGCAGCGGCAGCAACACCGCAAAAAACCGCGTGATTCTCTTTGACGCTAACGGGCAATTACTCTTGAGAAACGGCATCGCACGAACAAGTTACACGGGCACCACGGATGGTGTATATCCTGATGCCTATACCGATTGGAATCTCATAGCGCATAACGGCACCTCATCCCAGGCCGTAAGTACTCCCGCCGTGATGATCTTCAACATGACAGATTTCCAAGCCTATATCAGCAACCAGAGCAATCCTGACTTAACCGCCTGGATTCAGCAGAACGCCGACATATTGGTGGTTAACGCTTACACGGGAAGCCTTATCCAATGAAAATGGCCGATACCTACAATTTCACCCGTGGCATCGGCGTCCCGCCGATGTTCCGTCGTCTCCTTCGCCGCGGGCTTACGCTCATTGAAGTCCTCATCGCGGTTTTCATCCTTGGCATCGGCCTGATCATGGTAATCACCGTCTTCCCGGTAGGAGGGGAATGGACGCGCCAGGCGACGGAGGCCACCATTGCGCAAAACGTCGCCCAAAACGCTCTGGCAATTTTGCAGACGCATTGTCCGCCTTCGAGCACCACGGTAAGTGTTGCGACGGGTACTGTCGCCAACCAGATTGCCGCCAGCAATCTGGTGGCATTTCCGGGCCTCGCGCGAACTGGCGACTCCACGTGTATTCCCGTCTCTGAAATGTGCTACCAATTCGGAGCGGAATCTCCCTGTCCGGCAGACCCGCTGAAAGCCACGTACTTCTGGACCGCCATGGTACGTCTGGTGCCCAACCAGGTTCTTGCTCCCTACCTCAAATACGACGTGTACATCCTGGTCTTCAAAAAAGGCTCCGCCGATCAACTTTATAGCAGCACTGGAGAAATTACGGGTGTAAGGGATGTCACAAAACCTTGCCAACCCACTCTTCTCAAGGTCTCCTATTCTTCAGGAAATTTCGATACACCAACTCAAAAGATCGTGAATGCCGTGCCAGCAATCGACGCCTACGGCATCGGCGTGCAATCCGGCACCGTCTTTCGCCAAGGCGTTTGGTCAGGCGCCGGGACACCACGACCTTTGCTTCAAGGCATGACAGCGCCAACCGGTTCGCCTACCGAACAAGTCATCGTCGGCATGCCGCCCGACGGCGGCACCGTTTCGCCGCTGGTGTATGTCTATCAGACCACGCTTTGCTGGAGAGCCCAGTAACGCTCACCTTCAGGTGCCTTTTATGATTGCCACAAGGACAACTTCTCCCCCCTCTAGCCCCCGGCTCTGCCGGGGGAGCGGACCTGTAATGCCCGTTCCGTCAGAACTGTACCGGTATACCCCCCCGGCAGAGCCGAGGGCTAATCGCAGAGGTCTCACGCTCATTGAGATGATGGTTGCCGTGAGCATTTTGATCATTGTGATGCTGGCCGTGGGGCTGATCTTCGGTTCCGCGTCCAAAGCCGTCGGCACCTCCCAGAAACTGCTCGATATGATCTCCAATGTCCGGGCCGTGCAATGGCAGCTCGATCGCGACCTCGCAGGACTCGATAAAAATGGCTTCCTTGTGATTCGTTGCGGCAGTTTCCAGGATGTCGCCTCGGTGACTCACCGCTGTGACCTGATTTCGTTTATTTCCTCCGGCTCCTTTCAGCACCGAACAGGCTCCACACAATCTGCCAGTAGTTCTTCTGTTTTCACAGAGAATGCTACGGTTGCTCCCAGTGCCTTTATCACCTGGGGGCAACTCGTCATGGAGAAGGCCAACCCCAATCCGGCGAATTCTGATTACCTTGGGAACAACCAAACCTATTGGATTCCCTTAACTCAACCTCCAACCGGGACCTATCGAGATGCGACCTCGTCGACTGGATACTCTTCCGCTGGCATGACTCTCGGGCGAAACGCCATGTTGCTGGCGCCGCAAAATACTGGAACGACGAATATCACGCCGATGGGGGCGCTTTCCCTGGCAGCCTACACGAATCAGACCGCTAGCGGAAGTTCCGGTTCCGCAATCGACTATTATTCGAACGAGCTGCCTACTGCCAATACCTCATTTGACAGCGGCGCGCATATCACGCAGTCCAGGATTGACCTTGCCGCTACCACGCCTCCCGACATCATGGCTCGCATTCAGCAGATTCTCGGCAACAACCGCAATACGGGTACCCCTGAAGCATATTTCGAAGCCGAACATTTCTGCTACAGACGAGGCGCCGTTTGCAGCGTTTATGACGGCGTGGCAAGCACGAACAATTACGCTCTGCTCAACGGCTATTTCCGCATGCATCCCATCGCCCTCCAGGGAGTGACCTCCTTTGCGATCGATTGGACCGACGGCTCGGAAACGCTTGGCTCCGCTGATGTGGACCTGATCACGGGCAACACGGTGACCATTGACCTGATCGGAACCACCAAGTGGTACGGCATATACGATTATCAAAAAGGCGCGTCATCGAAGGGCATCCTTTTTAATACCGGCCCGACAACGGCGGTCATTGATCACGGCAACACACCCATCCAAATCGGCGCCCTTAGCCAACTTGCGAATACCACGCTCGGCGATAAGTATGTGGCGATTTTCTCCTACGACACGCCGCGTACGTCCTGGCCGACAGCCCTGCGTTTCCGCTACCACGTCGACGATCCCACCGGCCGGCTGTCTGGCGGACGCGATTTCGTTCAGATTGTCAAGCTTCCCGATTAAGTTGCACGCACTCGGCCCGACGGCCGCGGAGGTCCTTATGATATTTCAAAACCGCGATGCATCATCGCTTGTCGCGAGCGCCCATCGCCGGCGGGGAACCATCCTCGTGCTGGTGGTCGCGGTCTTGGCGCTGCTCACGGTCATCGGAACGATTTTCCTGATTGCCGCCCGTTCTGAAAAAAACGCCGCCAGCGCGACCGCTGCCGCCGTCAACCTGAAATTGTCGCAACGCAGCGCCATGAACAACGTCATCAACATCATCGGCGACGCCGTGTATAACGCCGACGGAAAAGTCGGCGGCTATACAACGCCCGGAACCGCCGGTTTGGCCGCCCGTAACTACGACTATCCGGAACACGTCGTGGATATCGCCAACGACTTCGGCTTCGCGGCAGGCAGCACGGGCAATCGCGTGAAATCACAACCCTGGCTCTGTGCCAATCTCCACACCCCGTCAACCCTTCCACCAAATTACCAAACGGCAGATTACAGCCGCCTCACTGCCACCGTTTTCAACCCCAACTCGGGAACGTTCAACCTGCCCGATGGAACGGGCCAAATGCAGGTCGTTTACGATCAAACTACCACAGATCCTACCTCATCTAACGCGGACGATCTCCCAGTGGTCGCACTCTCCGCCAATATTCCCGACGGCTACGCCAATTTGCTCACGTATTCCGACGCCAGCGGCATTCGCTATCGCTACGCCATCCGTATCATCGACACCAACCGCATGCTGAATCTCAACGCCGGCTCTACTGAAGACCCCATGATCACCCCCACCGACGACCCCGCCGGCTCTTGTCTGAACTCCATTCACCTCACCGGTTTTTCAAACATGCCTTCAACGCACAATGTCTTCTCCAATACCAACAACGTGACAGGCGGCGACATACGGACCTCGCTGCACATCACCACCAACAGCACCGGCTTGGGTCGGATCGGCGTCGTTACTACGATCAATCCCAATGGACCTTTCTCCTCCCAGGACTGGCTGAACGTCATGCTGCGTTACGAAAAGCCGCAAAGTTTTTTGCCCGGAGTCGCGTTCTTTGATCTCAACGATGAACTCGAGCTGCGTTCGTATGGCCAGTTTGGCACGCCCTACCAGTGCCGACCAGGCTTGAGCGGTTCTACCGCCGCTTACACCTTGTGGCCGGGGACGCTCAGCGTCACCAATCCTCCCAATAGTGCCACCATGATAGGCAATTCCCGCCGCCGCAACTACACCACCTACTCGTTCTCCCGCGATCTTCGCCCTTATCCCGATCCCGTGCTCAATGCCGCCACTCCCAACGCCGATCCCAACAAGGCCATCCCCATTTACACGCTCACCAACCACTACGCATCTAATTGGACCACAGGTTTCTCCACGTCCGGGACCTTGACGTCTGCACAGAATAATGTCTGGCCGACGTCTCCCGCACGCGTCTCGGCGAATCCCATTCTTCCCTCCGCCGACGCCGACGCCGCCTTTTACATCGCCATGGCCGCCACGAACATCGCCACCGCCATGGAAAATACCAATACCACCTCCCAAAAAGCTTACACACTGCAGGAAGCCCGTGCCTTCGCCGCCAATTACGTCACCGCTCGCTTCAGTCTGCTCCAACTCGATGCTGGCACCTCCAATTCGTATTACCTCCCCAATGGCCCTTCGTTTATCGACGACCAGGGCATCTGCGCTCGCGGCGGCCTCACCCCCGTATGCATCAATTTCGGAGGAACTGCGGCCCCCTACGATCTGAAAAGCAAAAGCCTCCCAACCGACAACGGCAAAATCTGCCTCGGTTACGCCGCACAGCCCTTCATCAACGAAATTGCCGTCCGCGCTCACAAGAAAACAGACACCACTGTCGACCCGCCGCAGGAGACCACCGTCGTGACGGATTGCGCCATTGAGCTTTACAATCCCTATCCGATTCCCCTGAGGCTCACCAACGAGTTCGCCTTACAAGTCAATGACGGTGGCACCCCGATTCCACTCACCGGCTACATCCCCGCCAACGGCTACTTTGTGCTCTACAAAGACGGCGGCGGCGGCAACAGCTTTACCAAGGTTCCATCAACAGCAACCGTGCAGACACAGGCCGACGGCAGTTGGACGTTCCCGCCCGACGTCCTTACCTGTAACGTCCTGCTGTTGAGAAAATACGTCGATCGCAACAACCAGGCCGCATGGGCGCCCGTCGATTATACGAATTGCCAGTCAGGTGATGGAAAATATATCGTTCCCAGTGCCAGTCTTGGTCTTGCCAGCGACGCTGGCGAACTGCAAGAAACGACCGACAAGACCTGGAACATTGAACGCCAGAGCGGAGGAGGGTCCCAGTGGGGCGCCTGTGTCAATCAATGTGGGCCTAGAAACTCGGGAACCACCACATCAAGCGGCTCACTGGGCGCCGTCAATACCGCCACCGGCAACCTCAGCATTCCCCTCTACGACCGCATGTGCCCCTCGGCCACCCCCATCTCTTCGACGAATCTCTACTCGCCCTTTATCAACATCGCCGACTTCAACCGCCTCATGCGCATCGGCCATCAATTCACCGCCAATTCGGGCCAGGGCACTTTTCCCGCCAATAATGTCCTTTCCCTCATCTCCAGTCAACTGATTGACCTCAGCAGCAACACGCCACCCAGCCCTTACGACAAAATCAAAACCGCCAATCGTTTTGCCAACGAATACATCGAAGCTCAACTTCATTTCGATTTCTACACCACCCCTCAGATCTTCGCCACAAGCCCCCCCGACGACAGCGGCGTAACGGACCCGGTTGATATACGAGCCATCAAACTCCTCGACCAGCTTACTTTCATCGATCGCGTCTCCGACCCCAGCATCGACGTGGGCGGCGGGGCACTCGACATCAACAAAATCCGCCTGCCCGGCCAGATCAACGTCAATACCGCTCCCGGCGATGTCCTACGCTGTCTCCCAGGCCTCCAGGCCATTGGCAATGCCTCTGCCATTAATAATATCGTCGGCAACATCCTCGCTTACCGTTCGCACGCCAATGGCAGCGGCAATCTCAACTACACCACCGGAAAAGATTATTCCGCATCCACCTATGGCAACGTCCGAGGCATTCATTCCCTGGGCGAATTGTTCATCCCCATCTTGGACGCGATGAATACGGGGGGAGCCGCCACCTTCAGTACCCTCGACGATCGCGACAAAGTCTGGGCCAGCATCTACAACCTCTGCACCGTCCGTAGCGACACCTTCGTCGTCTACGGCTACCTCGAAGCCATCAAAGCCAACCCACGCTACACCGGCACCCACAACAACAGCAACAATTGGTACAATACCACCACAGGCACCACGGACGATCCCAATAACATCACCTGCGCGAACCTCCGTCTTGCTCGTCTGCGTTGGGTCGCCATCGTCGATCGCTCTTTCTGCAATTATAACACCACCGACAACACTGGCGCCTCCAACTCCCTTTTCCAAACGCCGCGTATCGTCGCCATCAAGGATTTACCCCGCTAAGGCACCGGCGTACAGTATCAGCTTACGCCGTCAGCCCCCGGCTCTGCTGGGGGTTTAGTAGTCGCGGGGCAAACCCCTGGCAGAGCCGGGAGCTGACGAATATTGGGTGCACATACGTCCTTGTCCGCGTAGCTCAGTTGGACAGAGCGGCGGTTTCCTAAACTGGTAAGCGCTTATCGCGGGCTTTATCGAAAATGGTGGGGAAAACACCACAAAACAGCTTATTTGCAGGCACTTGTGCATCATCACTCATCTTCATTTTCGCAACGCCCGACAGCGCTGAAAATCGCTCTTCGATGCACAAAAAGGCAAAGGGAGTGACAAAGTGATTGCCGCATGAATCCGGGATTTGTTGGGGCGGCGGATCATTGGTAGGGCAGATCATCCGTGCCAGTCTTGCGGAACTGTTGAGCTTGAGGCACGGGCGTCGGCGGCGTCAAACTGGGAAGGTTGTTCAGGGCGGCACTGGTGTCGTGCAGGCCGAGGTGGGCGTACCGGCCCAGCGTCAACGTCGGCGTACTGTGCCGGGCCAGCTCTTGCGCGACCTTCACGGATGCACCGGATTGCACCAGTCGGGTAATGTATGTGTGGCGTAAGCTGTGGAAGTCTACGATTCGACCGCTGGCATCCGTGGCGGCGAGAAAATCGGACGTCTCGCGTTGTTCGCGAAGCTCGGCGTTATCGTTTGCCTCGGCCATCCATCAACTGCTTCAGAGCCTTGTCTCTTTTCTTAGCCTCAATGTCCTCCACCGCCTCCGTCAGAGTCACCGCCCTGGGGTTCTTCCCCGGTGGTGGCTTACTCTCCGCCAAACGCGCCTTCAAGTAAACACTTTGTGCCGCAGCTTTTTGCAGCGTCCCCCTTGCGTACCCCTGTTCTTCCAACGCCGCGTATCCCGGCCACTTCCCTCCGTTGTCTTTGACGTTTTTTTCGACTTCCGCGATCACTTCTTCCACAGTCCTCTTCTTTTTTGGCGGCCCCCCATTTTCCGGCGATACAGGCGTAGGTGGGGTTGGATCGGATGCGTCGGTTATCGGTTGAGCAGCGTTAATGTGATCTTCAATTAACCCCGCCCACAGCCGAAAAGCATCAATACGTTTTCTGACACCACACCACGGATCGGTCTTCGATAAAGAAGGAGAAGGCTTCGAAAGCACCAACTCAGATGCGGGGAGAATGTACTTCCACCAACACGTTTGACATTTATCTCGATCGTTAATGTCGCGGGGGGTATCGCAGGCGTGGACATCTTGAAAGATAAATTTCCATATGCCGTAATCGCGTGAGGCTCGCAGCGCGTGCCACGCCGCAAGAGGAATCAAATCGTATCCTATTGCCCATGCATGACCCTGCTCCCAGCTTTTTATAACGGCATCGGGATCGGCGAGTGCTTTTTCGAGTTCTTTGTCAGTTTTTGGGCGATAAGGCCCTAGTGCCGCGTCAACACTAAAATTTGGGATCACCATTTGCGTCAACCATCGTTTTTTCCCGTACATCCTCAACATCGCCATCCCAAGTTTTAGTGTTGACGCAGCACTAGCAGGCTGTTATGTCCTAAAAATTTGCGTAATGTTTCGTCGGGTATCGCTTCTCGTAATTCGGCGGCATTGGTCGCGCGAGTCAAAGTGTTCTTCATTGTCGCCAGCCATTTTGTTATCAAATCCATCTGCTCTTGCATCTTGTCAGCCCCACGCCCGAAGATCGCTGCGGTGTACCTGAGGTCTATATTGTTGTCGCTCTGGCTCATCGTGAAAAACGCTTTTTTGCCTGTTAATTGCAAAGTGCGCAGGCATTCTCGCAATTTCGACATTTTTAATCAAACGTCGTTCTTTATAAAATCGCGCAGGACGCACGGAAACCCCGCTCCACGCTCTCGGCATGTGTCTGATAGCTAAAACCCCCGCGATCTTATCGAATTTCGCCCCCGCGCCCGTCCAGCTCAACCGCGTATGCAGTTGAGGCCGGACGAAGCGCGGGGGTGGCTGCGTTCAACCCCGCAGCGAGGTTCTGGTTTCGGGGACCAAGACCCCTTCCGTTACGGCTAACGGCTTCGGCCATTGTGTGGGCGGCCATTGCGGGGCGTGAACCGCACGCTGCCGGTGTTCATGAGCATGGCGGCTACCGCCTCAACACAGAAAAAATCACAATCCGACAGGGACATGAGGGGGGGCATTGCCAAATGTCACCGGTGACAAATGTCCCCCCTCATGTCACCGGTGACATCGCAGAAGGAGAAATAGGACGTGGACAGGGACACAGTGGCGACATTTTCAACGAGCGTCAGACGTGGTTTATCGACGAATTGAAAGCCGGTCGCTTCCCCCAGCGAACCGATATCGAGGAGAAATTCGGCTGTTCGGACAGGACTGCCAAGCGAGACCTGATTGCCTTGCGAAATTACGGGACCATCGAGTTCGTCGCTCTTTCGCACCCCGGCCACTACCGCCTCAAAGCAACCCAACTCACGCCGCATCCCGCGCCAACCTAACGGCGGCGGCTTCATACGGCGTCAACGGCCCCATAAATGACTGAACATACGCTTCGGCAAAACCGGCTAATTCAAACGAGCCGCAATCGCCCTGGGATCAGAACGATTGGGCGGCTTTTGTAAAGGTTTCGCCGCGCTTTTCGTAGTTTGGGAATTGGTCCCAGCTTGCGGAGGCTGGTGAAAGCACCACGGCGGTTAAAGTCGGAGTTGTCAGGGCAAGGTCTCTCGCTAAGGGCAGGGCAGCTTCGAGGGTACCGACGTAGGTGACGCGGTTTTCGGGCAGTGTGTTTGCTTGTTTGACGTTGTTGACGATCGCCTGGCCGGTGGCGCCAAGGCCAAGGACGGCGCCGGCTCGCTGGGCTAATAGTTTTTCGAAATGTGATAGGTCGATGTGCTTGTCGTAGCCGCCGACCAGGAAGATGGCGGTACGCGGGTCGAAGGCGTTGAGGGCGGTGATCGAGGCGTCAGGGGAGGTGGCTTTGGAATCGTTGTAGAAATGAAGCGCTCGCGGAGGGGACGTTTGCAGGGGTAGGGTGTGGATGAGTTGGAGGCGGTGGGACAGGCCGGGGAAGTGGGTGATGGCGTGGAGAGCGGCTTGGAGGTCGAGTTGGAGGCCACGGGATTGGAGGGCTTGCAGGACGGCGAGGGCGGCTTGGGCGTTGGATTGGTTGTGGTCGCCGGGGATGAGCAGGGGAAGTTTTGGGGTGGCTGGGTTGCGGGTGCTGAATGTGAGAGTCTGGCCGCGGGCGAGAGAGGGCCAGCGGGAGATCAGGTCGTGATCGGCATTGAAAATGGCGACGTCGGCGGGCTTCTGGAAGCGAAGGATGTTTTGCTTGGCGGCGGAATAGTTGGCGAAAGTGTCGTGGCGGTCGAGATGGTTGGCGAATAAGTTGGTGATCACGGCGATGTTGGGCGACCAGCAGATGGCGGGAGTGTCTTCGAGCATGAAACTGGAAAGCTCGAGGACGACGAGGTCGTGCGGACGGATGTTGGGGAGGTCGGGGAGGAGGGATTTGCCGATGTTGCCGCCGAGGTGGGCGTGGGGGAATAGTGAATGGTGAATGGTGAATAGTGAATTGGGAGGCGTGAGGGCTGCCTTGAGGGATTCGTGGATGAGGGTGGTGGTGGTGGATTTGCCGACGGAGCCGGTGATGCCGATGGTCAGGGCCAGGCAGCGTTCGAGGAAGAGGTTCATTTCGGTGGTGAACGGGATGCCGCGAGCGAGGGCTTGCCGGACGATGGGGGATTTTTGTTTGTCGACGGCGGGGTTGATCACGAGCAGGTCGGCGTTGAGGAAGTCGTCGAGGTGATGGCCGCCGAGCTTGAAGGTAATGTTCCCTCCCCCCTTCCCGTCGAGCTGGCGGAGGGAATCGGTGAGCTTGTCGGCAGGCTCGGCGTCGGTGACGGTAACGATAGCGCCCTGCTGGGCGAGCCATTTGGTGACGGCGACGCCGCCGCCGAAACGGCCGAGGCCCATGACGAGAACTTTTTTACTGGCGAAAAATTCGGGCATGATGAACCTTCAATGAACCACGGACAGACACAGACTCCAATGACGAAATTCGAATGACGAATCAAATCCGAATGACCGAATGTTTGAGTGATCAAAACCACCGGAACCTCAACTGTTTCGGTCATTCGAGCATTCGGATTTGATTCGTCTTTCGTCATTCGATTTTCGGATTTTTCATCGCGGGCTTTCGGGATGTTGGCGGCATTTTTCGATGTGCTGGAGGGCGTGGGTGGGGGCGTCGGCTACGCACATGCCGGGACAGGTGGCGGAGGCTCGCTGCCAGGATTGCGGATTTTTCAGGTTGTGGGGCCAGAAGGGCCAGGTACGGCATTGCGTTGGGCGGACAGAATAGATGGTGCAACTGATTGTTTGGGTGGCGGGGTCGCGGGTTAGAAAGGTGCAGTCGTAGTTGAACTTTTCGGTCAGTGCGAAGCGGGTTTGGCCGCCGCTGACATGGCGCACGTGGGTGCGTGTGAATGTCTCAAGTGGGAGGTTGAGGTAGTCGGCGATGCGATGCAGGTCGGCGTCGGTCAGCCAGACGTAGCCGGGACCACTGCTGCAACAGCGGCCGCATTGGACGCATTGAAAACGCAGGCCGGCGGCGTACCAGACACCGGGATCGATCCTGGCGTCGACCTCGCTTATGGGTAAAGGACAGGGGGGATTCATGCGAATGGCTCCGGGAAAGGGTGTTACGGTAACGTCCGTTCGACATAAGGCGTATGCTACAGTTCCGCATCCTCTCGTTTTCACGGCAACAACGCAACCGCTGTCGTTAATTATTGTAATAATATTTTTATCTATATGCATCCATTAAAATGGATGTGGTGTTATGAAAGGAGGGGGGCAATTGCATGTGGGCATCAGAGCCGCGACCGTCAGGAAGCGACCCGTATTGTTCTCGCACATGGAGAGGCTTATCTGAAGTCTCGCCGTCTTTGACTAATATATGCATGCAAATATAAAATTTAGTTTACCTCCTCTTAACTTTTACTAATCCGGTCACTATTTGTCGAACATTGTTTTCACCGCAGAGATGCTTTTTTTTAATACTCTGCGCCCTGCGGTGCATTTCAAGTGTTCGATGAATACTGCTCGGAGTAATAACTTCCACCTTTGATTCTTCATTACATCGAACTAATGTTACAATCTCCCCATGTCCTCGACTCGCCCCGAACTTCTCGCTCCCGCCGGCGACTGGGACGCCCTCAAGGCCGGCGTCCTCAACGGCGCCGACGCCATCTACTTCGGCCTCGACCAGTTCAACGCCCGCCACCGCGCCACCAACTTCACGCTCCAAGAACTCCCCGAAGTCGTCGCCTACCTTCACGCCCACAACGTCAAAGGCTATCTCACCTTCAACACGCTGATCTTTTCCGACGAACTCGCATCCGCCGAAACCTATCTCCAGCAGATCGCCCAATCCGGCGTGGACGCCGTCATTGTCCAGGACCTCGGCATCGCCGCGCTCCTCCACCGCCTCTGCCCCGACCTCGACATCCACGCCTCCACGCAGATGACCCTCACCGACCCCCGCGGCATCGCCTTCGCCCGAACCCTCGGCATCAAACGCGTCATCCTCCCACGCGAACTCTCCCTCCAGGAAATCACCCACCTCACCACCACCGGCCCCCACCCCGCAGAACTCGAAGTCTTCATCCACGGCGCCCTGTGCATCTCCTACTCCGGCCAATGCCTCGCCAGCAAATCCCTCTGCGACCGCTCCGCCAACCGCGGCCAATGCGCCCAGCCCTGCCGGCTCCCCTACACCCTCATCCTTCAGAGCCGCGACCGTAAGGGAGCGACCGCATTGTCGCACGGTCGCTCCCTTACGGTCGCGGCTCTGAATGCCAAATACGACAAATCCTACCTCCTCTCCCCCAGCGACCTTGCTACACACGACCTCATCGCCGACCTCACCGCCGCCGGCATCACCGCCTTCAAAATCGAAGGCCGGCTCAAGTCCGCCCATTACGTCGCCGCCGTCTGCCAAACCTACCGTGCCGCCATCGACGCCGCCGTCGCCAGGTGCAAATTCCAAATCTCCGACTCCCAGCGACTCGCCCTCGAACAAACCTTTTCCCGCGGCTTCACCCACGGCTTCCTCGACGGCACCAACCACCAACACCTCATTACCCCCCGCTTCCCCAAATCCCGCGGCACCCACATCGGCACCGTCATCAACAAAACGAAACACGCCATCACCATCAAAATCGAAAATCAAAAATCAAAAATCGAAAATCCCCACCCCCCCCTCAAGCCCGGCGACGGCATCGTCTTCGACGAAGGCCATCCCGACCAGGACGAGCAAGGCGGCCGCCTCTACGGCGTCACATTCCCCCCCTCCCCGGGCAACACTGCCGAACTGCAATTCCACCCAGGCGACCTCAACCTCGCCGCCATCAACATCGGTGCGATCGTCTGGAAGACCGACGATCCCGCCGTCAAAAAACGCCTCGAACATTCCTTCGCCCGTGAAACCGTGACCCACCGCATCCCAATCAATTTCACCGTCAAAGCGGCGGTAGGAGAGTACCTTCAACTGACCGCCCGAGCCGAAGGCCGCCAAGCCACCGCCCACTGGCCCGAAAAAAAACTCGAAAAAGCCACCAAATTCCCCGCCACAATCGACACCTTACGCCAGCAACTCGCCCGCCTCGGCGAGACCCTCTTCGAACTCAACCAAGTCACGCTCGAAGGCCAAAACGCAATGGTCCCAAAAAGCGCCCTCAACGCCCTCCGCCGCCAAGTCACAAGCGATCTCTCCCGCCGCCGCAATCGCACCGTGCAAGTCCACGAAAACATCCTCAACAAAATGCGCCGCGAACTGCCAACACGTAGCGACTCCACTTCGCGTCGTGACGAATCTACAACACTATACATATTGGCCCGCTCACACGATCAACTCGAAGCTCTACTCGAACGAGCAACTCAATCACAAATCGAAAATCAAAAATCAAAAATCGGCATGGTCTACCTCGACTTCAAATCCCCCCAAAACTACCCCGCCGCTGTCCAACGCTGCCGCAACGCCGGCCTCCCCGTCGCCCTCGCCACGCTCCGAATCCTCAAGCCCGGCGAAGAAGAGGGGGGGGGCCTCACCCAACTCCTCAACACCAACCCCGACGCCCTGCTGATCCGCAACCTCGCCGCCCTCAGCTTCTATCAGGAAAAAGCCCCGCACCTCCCCTTGATCGGCGATCACTCCCTCAACATCGCCAACGAACTCACCGCTAACCTCCTCACCCGCGCCGGCCTGACACGCCTGACCCCCTCCTACGACCTCAACTGGCCGCAACTCTCCGCCATGCTCCACCGCTTCGATCCCGCCCGCTTCGAAGTTGTCATTCACCAATATATGCCGATGTTCCACATGGATCACTGCGTCTTCGCACATACGCTATCCAACGGAACCAATTTCCAAACCTGTGGCCGTCCCTGCGAAAAGCACCGCGCCGAACTGCAAGACCGCCTTGGCGAAAAACACCCACTCCTCGCCGACGCCGCCTGCCGCAACACCCTCTTCAACGCCACCGCCCAGAGCGACGCCCACCACCTCCCCGAAATGCAATCCCTCGGCCTACGCCACTTCCGCATAGAATTCCTCCGCGAAGACCTCAACGAATCCCGTCGACTCATCGACCGTTACAGTCGCCTGCTCGCCATTGGACATCAAATTGCTCTTTGAGTATCATCATACCTGTGATGAAACAGGATAAAATGAGACAAAACGAGACAAAAACGGTATAAAAAGCAAAATAAAAGGGGCGATTAGCTCAGTTGGTTAGAGCGCATGCATGACACGCATGAGGTCACAGATTCGAATTCTGTATCGCCCAATGTTCCAAGCTATTGTAAATAAGAGAGTTATGGCTTTCTTTGTGTAGGGGATGGCGGTCGGGAACGCAGCCTTTTTCGTACGTGTTTAGCGTCCACGGATATTCGCGCCCATGAAATTTGCGCCAGGCGAATTTTTATGGCAAGATACAGCGAGCATGGATGCGACAGAGTCCCAACAACTTCAACAAGAGAATCGA
>WQYP01000014.1 GCA_009781185.1 Phycisphaerales bacterium
GCCGCGACCGTAAGGGAGCGATCCGTGCGACAATGCGGAGATAAAGCCTGTCGCTCCCTGACGGTCGCGGCTCTGATTTTCCGGGGCAATCGTCTGATTGGCCATAAAAAATGGCCACACCCCGTTAAATCGTCAAGTCGTCACGTCGTCACGTCGTCAAGGAACGACTTGACGATTGAACGACTTGATGACTTAATGAATGGAATGACATTTTTTTTGGAGAACCCTTCATGTCGAACCGACGCATTGGAATTCTCACTGGTGGCGGCGATTGTCCCGGGCTCAATGCCGTCATTCGGGCTGTGGTGAAAACTGCCACGACTCAGTACAACATGGAAGTCCTGGGCTTCCACGACTCCTACCGCGGTATTCTTGAAGAAAAGATCACGCAGCTCTCCTACGATGCGGTCTCGGGCATCCTGACCCGCGGCGGAACCATCCTGGGCACCAACAACAAAGACCGTCTCTTCGGCGTTTCCTACGGTCACGGCGACACCGACGCTGACAATCCCGAACTCCAAAAAGCCCGCGCCGTTCTGCAGCGTCACCACATCGAGGGCATCATCGTGATCGGCGGCGATGGCACACTCACGGTAGCCAGCCATCTCCAAGCCGCCGGAATCCCCATCGTCGGCATCCCCAAAACCATCGACAACGACGTGCAATACACCGAAACCACCGTCGGCTTCGACACCGCCGTCACCATCGCGACCGAGGCGATTGATCGTCTGCATTCCACGGCGGAGTCGCATCACCGGGCAATGGTGGTCGAAGTGATGGGGCGAACCGCGGGCTGGATTGCGCTGACGTCCGGCATTGCCGGCGGCGGCGATGTTATTCTGCTGCCTGAGATGCCGTATTCGCTTGATGAGATATGCCGTTGTGTGAAACATCGCCATGCGTCGGGTCGGCGATTCAGCATCATCGTTGCGGCCGAGGGGGCTCACGAGCCCGGCGGAACTGCCGTCACGTCCTCATCCAACAGCGCCGCCCATCCCACGCGTCTGGGCGGCATCGGGGCTTTGCTGGCTTCGCAGATCGAAGAGGCCACCGGTATCGAGTCCCGCGCCACCGTCCTGGGCCATCTCCTTCGCGGCGGCGCGCCCACCTGGGAAGACCGTCTCCTGGGCACCCTCTACGGCCAGCACGCCGCCGCCCTCGCCGCTGCGGAAAAATGGGGGAAAGTCGTCGTGCTGCAAAACCAAACCGTCAGCGAAGCCCCTCTGTCCCAAATCGCCAACGCCCCCCGCCGCGTCGAGCTGAATCATCCGTACGTCAAGATCGCGCAGGCGGTAGGCATGAGCTTCGGTGTAAGAAGCTAAAAGCCCGGGGATTGCAATCCCTGGGCTTGGCGCCCCATGAAAAAAAACGCTTATTCCATCCTCCACCAAGACACCGCCATCCTCGCGATTAACAAGCCGCCCGAGCTTGCGGTCCTTCCCGGGCGTGGGCGGTCCTGCTGCCTGCTTGACCTCCTGAAGGCCGATCTCGCACTCACCTCCGCCCCCTTGCCCGTCCACCGTCTCGACGCGGGCACCTCCGGCATCATTCTCTTCGCACTCACTCCAGATGCCCACAAACACCTCTCTATCCAATTCCACTCCCGCTCTGTCACCAAGGAATATCTCGCTCTCGTCCGCGGAATTCCGCTGCAGGAATCCGGCTCGATTAACCTTCCCATCGGCCAGGACCCGAAAAACAAGAACCGCATGCTCATCCGTGGCCAGGACGCCAAAAAGTCCCGCACGAACTGGATCGTCGAACAACGCTTCAACGCTCGCGGACGGGATGCCCGTGCCACTGTGACGCTGCTCAAGGTTCTTCCCATCACCGGGCGTCGCCATCAGATTCGTGTTCACCTCAAAGCCATCGGCTATCCCCTCGCCGTCGATCCCCTCTACGGCGGAGAATGCGGGGAGAGAGAGGGGGGGCTGCTGCTGAGCGAATTCAAACGCCATTACAAGCTTGCCAAACATACCCAGGAGCGTCCGCTCATCGCTCGCCTCACGCTCCACGCTCACCAACTGACCTTCCAGCACCCCACCACAAACGAACCACTGACTCTGACCGCTCCGTTGCCAAAGGATTTCCGCAGCACCCTCGCCGCCTTGAAAAAATGGGCGTGAAAGAGCTTTGCGAGGAATCGCAAGGCTATTTCCACGATCCCAAAGAAAAGCTGCGCCCCCACGCGCAGCCTCTCTTACTCAACGAGCCATCAAACCATTCGTTAATAACACATCAGTAACGTCCGCGTCCTCCCCCGCCACCGGTCCCCCGCGAGCGATCCTCACGCGGCTTGGCTTCGTTCACCGTCAACGCCCGTCCGCTGTGCTGCTGACCATTGAGCGCCGTGATCGCCGCCTGCGCTTCCGCATCCGAGCCCATCTCCACAAAACCAAACCCTTTCGAACGCCCTGTGTCGCGATCCTGGATGATCTGCACGCTCTCCACTTTCCCGTGCTGCGAGAAGAGTTGCTCCAAGGCGACATTGTCCACGTCATAACTCAGGTTACCCACGTACAGCTTCTTACCCATGTGTTTCTCCAATTAGCTCCGTCCAAACTCGAACACCAACCAACGATGCAATGATAGGCATCATCCGTGGGGCAAGGTCAAGTATTGTCAGCCTCCGGCCCCCCCTTCCCCAACTCTGCCGGGGATTGGCTCAGCGATCACCAATCTCTGGCTCTGCCGGACAGCCACCACTGCCGCCATTGTGGAAGCCCGGCGCACCGTTACGTCGATGCAGGGCGAGATTCGCAGGCTTGGAACCACCAACCCCACAGGTTCAGACCAACATCACTCCGGCGGACGATGAGCATGCCACTCCGCACGCGGTGCCTATCATTGGCGGACTGGTGATGAAGATGTTCATTCCAAAGTTGGGCGGAATCACCACCCCAATCATTTCCGCCTGCGTCGTTAGTGTCGACGCGATGGTCACTCGGTTGCAAAACGGCATTCAAGCTGAGATCGACGAATTAAATCTTGACGATGTGACGCTAATTGACTTCGTAGAACGCTGGCCGAACGCCATCAATCTTGAGACCTTTGTGACCGAGCGTCTGAACGAATCCTGGCCGATGGCCCCCATTGATCCGACTGTCGAACCTGATTTTCACCCCCCAATCCTTCGTGTGCTGCGATCCAATAATGACTCTCAGAACACCGGACCACTCAGTCGGCATACTTCCCGGTGGCTGTACGATAGAGCTTGTGGAAATCCTCGCGGCTGGCCGTCCGGGAAAATGCCGGAGGTTAAGATCAACGTTCCCTGCCCGATCAAGGCCCTCCAGAACTTCAGCCGCTGCGACGCCCTCAGCGTCACTGTGAAGATCAACGACACCGTCAGCAGCACCAGCAGTGCCTGGCATCTGCTGCCCCACCACCAGAAAGTCGCGTCGAACCGTCGCCTGGTCATCCTCAATCCCGGCCACGTCATGGACTTCAACGATCCGCAATATCCCTGTGACGCCCGGACGATCGACGCCTTGCTGGCCAATGGCTACTCGGTTCTGGCCATGCTCATGCCGCTGGATGGCCTGGGCAAGGTCTGCCCTCACGACAACCTATTCACATATCCATTTACCGACGGCAGTGCATTCAAGATTTTCTTCGAGCCCATCGCTGCCAACCTGAATTACCTGCGAACCCGCTCCGCCGAGGATTCTTTCCCATCCTACACCGATTTTAACATGGTCGGCCTTTCCGGCGGCGGCTGGACTGCCACCCTCTACCCAGCCATCGACCCGACCATCAGGGTCAGCATTCAGGTGGCCGGCACTTTGCCGATTTACCTGCGCCGGACGCGAGCCACCTGGGGCGACTTGGAACAAACCTGCTCCGCTTTCTACTCTCTGGCAGGCTATCAGGATCTCTATTGTCTGGCTTCCTACGGGCCGGGCCGCAAGCACGTCCAGATTCTGCCACGCAAGGACACTTGTTTTGAAACCTCCGCTTGGCACACCGCCAACAACACCACCCAACGCGGCATCGACTGGCAATTCAAAATCGACGACGCGAGAATTAAACTCAAATCAATCGCCCCTAATTTAGGCGAGTGACGGGGCGCTAGTTTCGCCCCAACCACACGATATATTCCACATTCCCCTTCTGCCCCTCAATCGGACTTTTCACAATCCCTTTCACCAGCCATCCCATCGTTTCGATCTGCCTAACCACTTCCCTCAGCACCGCCTCGCTCTGTTCCGACGTCAGCACGCCTCGCTGCACCTTTGCCGCCTCACTCTCATAATGCGGCTTCACCAATGACAGTACGTCCCCTCCTCCCGCCAGAAACCCCGCCACCACCGGCAAAATCTTCTCCTGCCTCGTCCACCCCACATCCACCGCCACCATCTCGATCTTCTCATCAGAGAAGGGGGGGGACGGAAAACTCACATGCAACGCATTGGTCCGCTCTCGTACCACCACGCGCGGATCTTTCCGCAACTTCCACGCCAGCACCCCATACGCCGTATCCACCGCGTAGACCTTCGCCGCCCCATGCTGCAAAAGACAATCCGTAAACCCACCCACATTCGCCCCCAGATCTGCGCACACCCGCCCTTTGACATCCACCCCGAACGTCCGAATTGCCGCATCCAATTTCTCCCCCGCCCGCGAAACAAACGACCGATGTGGAATTTGGTGATCTGGCAATCTGGTGATTTGGTGATTTGTTTTTTTTTCAATCACCCAATCACCAGATTAGCAGATCACCAGATCAGAAATCACTTCGCGGCGAGCTTATTGATTTTCCGCGCCAACTTACTCTTCCGCCGCGCTGCGGTGTTTTTATGAATGGCGCCCCGGCTCGACATGCGATCCAGCACCACCTGTGCTTTCTTGAGTTCTTCGAGTGACGCGGTCTTATCTCCGCCGCCGACCACCGACTGAAACTTCTTGAGTCCCAGCCGGATCACGCGTTTGCGATCTCGATTCTGCTGACGCCGTTTAGCCGACTGACGAATTCGTTTCTTCGCTGACAACGTATGAGCCACGAGCAATATCTCCTAAGACCCCGCATTTTCTGTTCATACCGCCAAGCGAGGGGGTGGCACGGCGGGGAAACCATCCATTATCATCTCACCCCACCACTTTTTCAAGCCATTCACAAACGTTTATGTCGCCGCCGATCATGGCCGCCACGACCGCGATACTGTACAATCATGAATATGACTTTGCGAAGTTCAATAATTCCCGCATTTCGAGCGGATGGCTATCTCCCTGAGGGGCTGTACGTCGCATCGGAGGCGGACATCATCTTTCGGTTTGGCAAATTGACTTGGCGACGCACTGAACTTGTAATCAGACTTCGACGATGGATAGAATTAGCAAGAGCGGTATCCGCGCGGCGTCTGCTCGTGGGCGGCAGCTTTGTTACCTCAAAGCCGAACCCCGGTGACGTTGATGCGGCGATCTGGTTGCCGCCGGATTTCCGGGAACAGGTCGCCCGCGGCGTAGACGCAGCGTTGGAACTGGATAATATGCTTCTCACACGCCAACCGGAGGAAATTTTCGCAGTGCAAGATCAGGACGATTGGAATTGGCATGTAAAGTTCTTCAGTCGGACGCGTATAGCGAGTGAACCATGCAAGGGACTCGTGGAGGTGCGGTTGTGATTACGAATACTACCGAATATGAGATGGCTCAGGAAGAGATACGACTGCTTGAAGAGCGTCTGAGTCAATTGGTGCAGAATCACAATCCGCAAGAGAAGGGTTACACCAAGGCCGGGATTCGCAAGATGATCGCGCGTATTCACGAAGAGCTGGCGCTGTACGAAGGCGGACGAGAAGCCGCTCCTTCCGGATCGAAAGACGCATCGGTCACACATCTGGGACCAAGATCGTCTCAGGCCGGTGGTCCCCCCCGTTCCAGCCACCCGTGGAGGAGAGGTGAAGAAGAAGTTGCGTTTGATGGTGCAGCCGCCGTAGTAGGTGGAGTAGCAGGTACAGCTCTCAATGGAACCGCCATTGGCGCTGCAGCGTCAAGACCTTCAATAGGAATAGGCGCAAAAGCTGGACTCGCAGTAGCGGCAGCCTGTCCTCCACTTGTTCTTATAGGAGGTGCAGCAGCGATAATCTGGTGGGTGTTCCATCATTGTCCAGAACGGGACACTCATGCCACAAACAAGGAGGACAACGTACCACAGACCTGAGATCGAGATTACCTAAGATCTATGGTGTCCCTGCCCACCCACCAATGCGTCATCGCTGTAAGATACGGCGCGACAAATGTAAAGATTTCGTTAATGCTAAAAAAACAAGGTTTTTTAATCTTGACGCCAGAGGTATTTCGTGCGCTACTTCACGCTGAAGCAGCGGTGTTGTTGCTTCATGAACTGTCTTTCTTACTATCTGCGAAAGGAGAAGTGCCATTGTCGAGAAGTGAAGATGAAGTTGGGCTCGGTGGTGCAACGGCCGTAGTGAGTGGAGTAGCAGGTACAGCTCTCCAGGGAACCGCCATTGGCGCTGGTGCAACATCAATGCTAAGTAGTGCAGCAGGAGCTTCTGTGGGAGCAAAAGCTGGACTCGCATTAGCGGTAGCCTGTCCTCCGCTTGCTATTGTAGGAGGTGCAGCAGCGGTAATCTGGTGGGTGATCCGTCAATCAAAGAAGTGATGAATTTTATTTTGCCTCAAGCCCCGCCAAGGGTGTCTATGTCGACTGGCCAGTTGGTGTAGATGTCTCTGACGGGGCTTTTCCCTTATTCACACCCTACCCCAACATCCGTTCCATTCTGCCAATAGCCTTCTCCCGCCCCAGCAAAACCAGCGTCTCCAGCAACGGCGGCGTCACCGCCCCCCCACTCACCGCCACCCGTATCGGCTGCGCCGCCGCTCCGCGTTTTCCGCCACTCTCCACACCAAGCTCTAAGATGCGATCATGCGCCCCCTGCAACCCCAACTTCGTCCATTCCTTTACACCCTTCAATATCTCCAACGACGCCCGCAGCAATTCCATCCCATTCCCGCCTTTCACATGCTTCTCCACCGCCTTCGGATCCATCCGCGGCTCCTCAAAGAAGAACCGCGAATTCTCCGCCATTTCCGCAAGCGTCACCATCCGCTCCTGATACATCCCCAGCAACTCCCGCACAACCTCCGCACTCGCCGTCTTCAGCGGATAATCCGTCACCGCATTGAACGACGCTACCGCCTCCACCAGTCGCTCGATCGAAGCCTTCCGAATATACTCTCCGTTCATCCACGCCAGCTTTTTGCGATCAAACCGTCCCGGCGTTTTCTGAATCCCCTCCAGCGAAAACAGCTCCAGCATCTCCTGCTTCGACATAATCTCCCGATCCCCGCCCGGCGACCATCCCACCAGCGCCACGAAATTCAGCAGAGCTTCGGGCAAATACCCCGACCGCCGAAAATCCTGCACATCAATCTCCGGCAACCTGGTCCCCGTCACAGCAGCCAATTTCACCGCGATCTCCACCGCATCGCTCTTTTTCGCTATAAACTCCTGCACAACCTTCACCTCTACTCCCGCCTTCGCCGCAAGTTCCGCAAAATCCTTTACGCCAGTCTTTTGAATATCCGCCCGCACCGCCTTCGCCTTCTCGCGCTTAGACATCTTCGTATTATCCATATTAAAAACCAGCGGCAAATGCCCGTGCAGCGGCGCCTCCCATCCCAACGCCCCATACAACCCCAAATGTTTAAATGTGTTCATTAAATGCTCTTGCGCCCGGAGCACATGCGTGATGCCCATGTAATGATCGTCGATCACGACCGCGAAGTGATATGTCGGGAAGCCATCGGACTTGCGGATGACGATGTCATCGTGCTCTTCGCCCTTCACGGTCACATCGCCGAGGATCAAATCGTGCACCGTGATGTCCTTGTACGGCATCGCAAAGCGCACTACCGGCTTGACCCCCTCCTGCGGCACAAGCTGCCGCCCCGCCATGTCCCTGCGATAGCGAAACGGCTTTTTTGCTTTCTCCGCCACCTGCCTCATCGCCGCCAGTTGCGCCGGCGACTCATATGCTTCATACGCCAATCCCTTCGCCAGAAGCTCCTGCAAATGCTTATCATAAATATCTAGTCGCATCGACTGAAAATAGTCATTTTTTTCCGCCCCCACCACAGGTCCTTCATCCCAGGTCATTCCCAGCCACAGCATATCCTGCAGAATCCCAGCCGCCGATTCTGCCGTCGATCGCACCTGATCCGTATCCTCGATCCGCAGCACAAACCGCCCCCCTTCCCCCTGTCCTCCCCCACTTTTCGCCTGCTGCGCAAAGAGATACGAATACAACGCCGTACGTGCTCCACCCACATGCAAAAACCCCGTCGGCGAAGGTGCAAATCGCGTTTTAACCACGTTCATTCCTCAATCACAGAAAACCAGTCTACAACGACCTTTCCATTACACGCGAAACCCCCCCGTCCGCCAAGTCTCAATCAAAAATTGTGTGTTGTTGTGTTGTTGCAGTAGAAGAATCAGGGGTTATGCTGCTCTGTCTCAATCCTCTATCAGAGCCGCGACCGTAAGGAGCGACCCGTGCGACAATGCGGAGATAAAGCCTGTCGCTCCCTTACGGTCGCGGCTCTGATGGCCAAATGGTGGAGGGTTGAGACAGAGCAGGGTTATCCCGGTTTTGCGCCGAGATCAGCGAGCAGACTGCCGGACGATTCCAGTTCCTTGATGTGTCCAACCGCATCGCCCGGCTCAACCGCATGTTGGTAGGATGGCGAATCATGCAGAGGCAAATGCAACGACGCTGCAATAGGCTTTTACGGCTTGTGTCCATGTTTTCGGGTCGAAACCTTCGGGTATCTCCCCTTTGCAATCCCTCCGGCCTCCTTCATGAACTCCTCCTTTGCCTTCAGCATTTCCTCTGTTGTCTTTAGAGGTGGAAAGTTGACAGGGGGTTGGGGGCTGCATCCTGTGAATTGGAGGTGGTGATAGATATGGGGATGGTGGGCGATAGCCCCGTGATCTTGTAAAAACTCGCCACCGCTAACCGGAGGTCGTGCTCATTGAACCGCTTCCCCCTTGTGCGGGCCGGGGAGCGTGATCCGCCAACGGCCATTGCCCAAGTCGCAAAGCCCCATGATGGTAGTCTTGTCGTCCATCTCAAAGTTTTTTCGCGGGCGTCCCATTTTCATTTTATTCTCCTTCGGGTAGGATGTTCGCATGACCTATGTTTTTCCCATGCTCAAGCCATCTTACCAGATAGGGACAAAAGGGTTAATAGTCGGGACAAAAGTAGGGACAAAATTAAAAATTGGCTCCCACAAGTCTTTTAGTTGCAAAGATTTAGCTTCGGGCGTAATTCAGTGGTAGAGGGTTGACAAGCATTATTCTTGACAGCAAAAACGCGGAAGTGACTAAAAATCAGACTAAAAATAGTCGGCATATGGCTTGCTAATGTTTGGGTGGTGTTATCCCCCGCACTCCCCTTCCATATCACCCCCTCAACCCCTCCCACACTTCATCACATATCAATACGTTGCATAGCTTTTTGCTTCAATAAATATGACGACGGACAATTATCTTATAAGATAATTATCAATCATTAAAATATGTTAAATAATTCAATTTTGCTGTTGCAATCTGAACAGCAGGCATATTAACTTGAACGTAATTCGTTCATCGGTTTTGTTTTCTCGTTTCGTAAAAGGAAATTTCCTGATGGTCAACTATTCCCAGTCCTCCGAACCCAGCCACCTCGACATTCTCAACCAGCGACTCAACATCATTAAGGATATGGTGAGGATGGTGGCGGCTAAAAAGTCCAATGGGTTCTATTTACACGGTCGCGGCGGCACGTCGAAAACGTACTCGGTGCGCCAGACATTGAAAGAGGCTGGCGTCGCTCATTGCTACGTATCCGGTCACATAACCCCGATGGGCCTTTTTGACCTCTTGAAGGTGAACTCTGACAGCGTAATCGTTATTGACGACATTGGGACGCTACTGGATCAACCCACCGGCAAGGGTATCCTTTTGGCGGCGCTCGGTGAACAGTCACACGGTGAAGGGCGAGTCGTGACCTATCGACGGCGCGGCAAGGATGAAAAGGTCGTGTTCACCGGCGGCATTATTATGATGTCCAACATCGAATTAGATGATGATCCCGTAATAGGTGCCTTTTGCAGTCGTGCGAATCCTTACCTGTACGATCCCACCGACGCGGAAATAATCGCGTTAATGCGGCACATTACGGCGGACGGCTGGACCGCTAAGGATTCCGATATCACGGCTGCCGAGTGCAAGGAAGTGGTGGATTTCATCGAAAGCGAATCTGTCCGGTTGGGGATGCGTCCCGATATGCGTACACTCTGCGATAAAGGGCTGCCGTTTATGCAGGCGTGGAACGATGGGACCGTAACAACACATTGGAGGGATATGTTGCGGGCGAGCATGGAAAAGCGGGTGAAGGCGTTACAGTTCACATTGCCGCCGCGCGTGAGCAAGCTGGAAAAGCGTAACCAGAATCTCGCCACACTGGGCAGGATCGTTTCCGAGAATCCGGAGGCAACCACAATGCAGCTTTTCGAGTTGTGGTCGAAAGAAACCGGCGGGGCAAGGCGGACATTCTTCAGGCTGATAGATATGCTCCCTGGTACTGGTGCCACAAGTGCCACAAGTGTCAGTAGTGCCATTGGTGCCACAAGTGCCATTGCCTCGGACAGTATGAGCATGGCTATCTGACGTGGTGTAAATTTTGACGGCCTTCGGGTCCACCCTGCCTTCAAACGTCGTCCTGCGTGGCTGCAATGAAGCCGTTTTATGGTTTGAAAGTGGATTAGATCGCCCACGGCATTTGCGGAAGCGCAGTTCCCGGTGAGTAGCACGAAAAGCTCAACCCCCCGTAGTTTGGATCATTCGAGCGGTGGTCATGGGGAATCAATCCTGCGTTCTGTTCTGCCCCAGTCCATGAAAAGCGGTACAGGGGTTGGCCTTGGTTGTCGTTGCCTGCGAAGTGCAATTCAACGATGACGCCGGGGGGGACGTAGGTGTTGGGGGTGGCGTTGACCTGAAAAGCGGAGGCGTGGCCCTGCATGGGTGGGTCGGCATTGGGGGTGTAGCCATATCGTGCGACCTCTCCATCCGTCGTGACTGCTGCCCATGAATAAAAGATCGGGTCGCCGGTGATGGTCATGCCGTCTACTGGCAGGATTTCGTCTGGATCGGTGCTGACGATTTGGGGGCGGCGTTTGAATATGCCGGTGATACGTGCCCATATCGGCGGGCGTTCTGGTGGGCCTCCCTGACGCTGGCCGGGGGTGTTGTACGGTTGCTGCTCAACCCATTGAACCGTTTTTATGATCCGCTTAGCGGAGTTGGGGTCAAATTTTCCGGGCTTGTCTGACATCACACGATCTCCTCTAAAAGAGTTGAGAAACTGGTGACTGGGACCATGTTGGCGGTGAAGGTGACGATGGGGCTGCCTGGTGGGATGATCTTGCCATTGGCGTCAAGGTATTGGGGAGCGTTGACGGGGTTGTCGGTGGTTCCTCCGATGTCGCGTTCGGTGATCGGGAATAGCTTCTTGCGCCCCTTCTCGTCGGTCTCACCATTCGGCCCCTGCTTGAAGTAAGACAGATTCGGGATTTTGGAGGCCCATGTATCCTTCTTGTACAGGAATACCAGATTGATCTTCGTCACCTTGTCGCCGTCGTCGTACACAAGGTTCCATGATCTTGCATCCAGCTTTAAGGTTTCGGGTGCAAAGGTGCGGGTGGTGGTTTGCCATTCCACGGTGTCAGGGGTTTCTTCGTCGCCGGGTGTCACAACCTTGTATGTTGTCAGAGTCAGAGTGATGGGGGCGTCGTTGCATTTACCCAAACAGAGGTCGATGGCTTCGAAGTCTGGCTTGTGGGTGTGGAAGCTGACGTTGATCTGCTCATCGGTTTCGGTGCGGGTTTGGGCAACGGGTTCGTCGTTGACGTTGAGGATGGCTTTGCCGTCGCGGTCCTGATGAACGTCTTCCTGATATGCAACCGATGTGGCGGACAGGTCGATGTTCCATTTCTTGGCCCCCTCCGGCCTTGGTTCCTTTGGTTTCTGCTGTTGGTCTGGATAGGTTGAATACACAATCTCCACGATCCACACGGAGGGGTCGTTGTCGTCCTGTCTGCTGCTGCGATTGGACACGTAAAGATTGGTGGTTCCGAGTCGTTCATCCGGTGCAGGGATTCCGGGCGAGTAAACAGCGTTGGCGGCGTAGGCGTCCGGCCCGTCAAAGAATACGCGGTAGTGCTGGGTCTCTCTGCCGGTTCCTGAGCGTACATCTTCTTCGGCTGAGCGGTCGCGGATTGGGTCGGTTTTAAGCCATTTGGCCATGATCTCCCCTCCTTATGGGATTGTGTAAACAACGTCATTTGATTCGCTGCCACTTGAATTTCTGGCGGTTTTCTCGGTGTCCCTCTGAATCTTTCTCAACACTTCAACCTGGACGATTCCGTTTTTGACCACGGGGTCCATCATTGCCGTCGGCAAGATTTGGTTTTGCACACGGCCTTCGAAGCGTGTGGCTCTGACTTCGGCTGCTCGATAGTCGGCCTTGGGCATCGCTGCCTCTGCCAGTTGCTCTATTGCTTTCTTGGCTCTGTCGGGGTCGATGATCTTCAGTTCGACGCCTTTTTGGAGTTCGGCTATCTCACGTCTGAGTTTTTCGATTGGGCTTTCCCGTACCCCTAATGACTCCTCAAGCTCCTTATGCAATCTGGCAATGGCGGTATTTGCTTCGGAGCGGCTGACAATGCCCTGCGTGACCTGATTATTCCACTTCTCGATATCGTCCTGATATTTTTGGAATGGGTCGGCAATGGAGTCCGTCAGGCTCTTGTGACGATCTCTTATGTAGTCGGTGATTTTGGATTCGGCAAGAGCGTCAAGGGTTTCGTTTTCTTTCGCGACCTGGCCCAGTAGCTCCTTGCCATAATCTGAATCCTCGGCAAGCCCCATGCCTTTTAGCTTCTCTTGTGCGTCTTTAAGGTTCTTGGCCTTGGCGTCGGCGGTGTCGTTGGTGATCTGTTGGATGGCAGCCTTTTCTGCAAGTCCGTCCTCTCTGAGGCGTTGAAGGGTGAGGTCTCTGGATGCTTTGCTGAGGGCGTCGTTGGTGGCGTCCAGCGTCTTGTTCTTCGCGGTTAAAAGATCGGATTCAATTTCAGCGGCTTCGGCTGCTGCCTTTTCTTTATCCTTGGCATCGAGATTGTCGTATTTGTCGTTGATCTCTTTAAGACGTTCGGCTCGTCTTTTGGTGGCCCCCTCCACCATTGAATGCAACTTGTCGTATTCATCTTTTAATGTGTTGTATTCCTGCCGGGCTGCGAGCATTCCGGAATTACCCGGTCCACCAAAATAGATAGGCGTGGCGTCTTTTGACTTTGCCAGAAGCTCGTCCAGCTTGGTCCGCATGTTGTCGCGGTCCTTGACGAATTCCTTAAACTTCGCATCCTCTTTGTTGAAGTCCGCCATTTCGGACTCTTTGCTGGTGGTACGCTGTCGCTGCTGGTCGTCGGTACGCTGGGCAAGGTCAATGCGGCGGGTCTCGAATGGGTTCTTCCCAATTTTCTCAATCTCTCGATTGATACGGCGAATCTCGGCGGCTTCGTCTTCAAGCGATTTTTTGACCTGCTTGTGGCTGTTCAAGGTGTAGTCGATGATCTTGTTTCGGCGTTCGGCCTCCTGATTGATACGGGCAATCTCGGCTTGCTCACCCCAGATGAGTTCTCTAATGTTGATGAAAGCATTTGTCAATGGCCCTAAAACAGGTGCTGATCTGGCCAGCTTTTCAGCTAATTCACCGGCACTAATAGTACCGGCATTTAATTCGTTGCGTAGCTCTACAGCTTTTGCAGTAATATTTTCGAGCTGCTTGGCTGCCATGTTGATCGCTGCAATGGCACCGCCCCCGGCGGTGATACGCATGGCCTGCCCAAACGTGGACCTGCTGCTCATGTCGGCAAATATCGACTTGGTTCTTTTGTGTAACCGTTCAACATCACGGCCTGCGGCTTCGCAACCCTTCGACCATTCCCGCGTGTCGGCTCTGAGGAATGCTGTTAATGATCCGATTCTGCCAGCCATTATTTTGCTCCTCTGGGCTTGCCTGCTCCCAACTGACTGACTCCCAAAAAGTGGGCGTTGACGTTAAAGAATGCCCGGAATTTTTCCTTAAAGGGTGCGGGTGGTTCGTCATAGTCGTAAAAGTCGAAATGCTTCAGAGCTTCGGTAAACGTCAAATTCCATCCATTCGTGGAAGCTATGTATTGTGCAATTCTTGCTGCTCGAAAGTCTGCTCGGTCCTCGCCCCACGGCTCAAGTTTGTACGCCGCGCGCCACAGGGTGAACTCACGCGCGTTAATTTTGGCCTGCGCCTCGGCTAAAGTCATTTTGAGTTCACGGGCGAGAATGAGCCAGAATCTTAGGTCTGGGCGACGGCGTAGTCTTTTTTTTCTTCGGCCACGCCAGCCTCCCCCATCTTGTTGATCGCGTAGGCTGCGTCGAAAAGCTCATGCAATACATGAGTATTTTGGCTTGCGACCACTTCCACGTCGTTGTCGGTAAATTCTCGGTTGCCTGAAGAATCGGAAAGCGCCTTCACCAAAAAGTTAGCCCAGAGTTTTGAGTGTGCGTTTCTGTCAGTGGTCGGATTAGATAAGTATTCTACCCATACGTCCATCTCTAAACCTGATATTGCACGGACGTAAAAAGTTTCACCCTGTACAGTAACTGGCTGAATGATGACGGATAGCTTTGTGAGTTGGTCGAGTATGCTCATTTGTTGATTCCTTATTAAAAGGGAGAGAGGGGGCCGTCGGAGTATGAACCGGCCCCCAAAGGGATGTGTATTGTTACGCTGCCGTTCCGGGTGTGAGTTCCACTTCGCCGTCAATCTTGATCGTCAACGTTGCTTCCACGGCCTTGTCCTTTTCGAGTTTGTTGCCAAGTGGGGGGAAGTCCTGCACCCATCCCGCGAACTCTACGGCGGAATTGTCGCCGCCACCCTCCCATTCGTAATCGTCCATCGTGACCTGAAAGATGTTGGTTTTTGCGGCCTTGATCCACGAAAGAATGAGGGCGGAATTTTCGGCGGTAACGAGGATAGTAACAGCCACTTCTCCGTAATCTGGCGTTCTGCTGGCCTGCGATCTGGTGGCCCTGCTATTCAGAAGGGTTGTATCAACTTTCGGGACCGTGATCTTGTTGGGCGTGATATCCACAACCTTTGCAAAGGGCGTGAACGATCCGCCGTCCTCCTTGTAGCTGATTGTCCCACAATCTCCGGTGGTTTCGCGTCGTGATACTTCCGTTGGCATAATTAGACTCCTTCATAGTTATGAGTTAAGGTCTGGCGTAAACTTTGTACGTTTGTTCCTGACTATAGAACATGCGATTCTTATCTCCATCCTCTGACTCGGCATCTTCTGTGGTCGGCTCGGAAAGATTGCAGCTTCGAATAGCAACCCCACCCCATATGCCGTGCTGTCTATCCAGTGCTTCAATGACGGCGTTGCCAAGCTCGCAAGTGTCACCGTAACTTCTCGAAACCATCGAGATTCTTACGGTATATTCGACAAATTCCGGGGCGTCGATGCTGTTGTCTGGTAAGCGTGAAAAGGTGTAGGCAATGAGGGGGTATACTTCATCGAGTGACTGGATGGGGTATACACGACTATCGACGATGGCACTTACTGCGTCGTGTGTGCATAGTTTTTCGTGTATAGCTGCGCCTAGATTCATTTTCCACCTTTCACAGAATTGAGTTCCTGCCTTGCCGTCTGACCTATAGCTTCAAGGGCAGCCGGTGCTGACTTCTCGAAAGACTTGTTCATCCATCGGGTTCCCTCGATAAACTTTGCAGTCTGGTCCTTCTTCGCAACGATTGAAGCCAGCGACCGATACCCTACATGCCGTCCGTAATTTGTGAATGGAGCATAGAATTTTCCCTTAAACATGCTCCCGCCGAGCGTTACCGTTGCTGCGAGTCTGTGCTTGCGTTTCTTGTTGGCCGTTTTGATCTTCAAGGCGGCTGCCATTGCTCCCGTGCGTTTGGGTGCGTCCTGTCTGGCTTGGTTAAGAACTATTCCGGCCCCCGCTTTCAATGCACGGGACATCACCTTATTCGAGCCTTTGTCGTCAAGCTGCCGGAGGGCTGCGAGTAGTTCGTCGGCTCCTTTAAGTTGGAAGTCAAAAAGAGCGTTAGCCATTTATCTCTCCCCCAGCTTTTCCGTCGCGTAGATCAAAAGCTCCTGGTTCCTGTCGTCAATGTTGAGAATGCCGTTAACGTGGAACCTGCGATTATTCAGGCAAAGGATAGATGTTGTGGTAATCAGTGGGGTGTAACGGGTGACAATTCGGTGGCTGACTTCGGCGGCGAAACTCTTGGCTCTCTCATACTCTCGGCTACCTACGGGTGAGATTTTGGCATATATAGTTCCAACAACTTTATGAGATGATTTGCGTTCGCCCAATTCGCTAGGTTCGGTCTTTTGGCGGTTGAGAATATCGACACGCTGAAAACGTGCTCCGTGATGGTTAGTCATTGTCGTATCTCACTTGTTCGAATATCCATCCCAGCGCACCGAGCAGCTTTTCGTCGTTGTCGTATCGCATGGCGACGTAAATAGTGATGTACCTAAAATGATTTGGGTTCATGATTTTTTCGGTTTTTGGATCGGTGACGACTTCCACGAATGTTTTTTTGAGAAGGCGTTGCAAGTTGAAAATGGCTTCGTCGGCTAACAAGGCAATGCGTGGGTCGTCGGCATTGCCGGAGATTTGGAGTTCGGCTTTGATCCGTGGAACTAATTTACGTCCGTCGATTGCCATATGGTCCTCGTTGGGAAGCCCCCGGTGGCTCATGCACGAAACCACCGGGAGCGGGAGTTGTTAAAACCCGGTGGCCCCGTCATCTTTTCCAAAAAGCCACCGGGGGATGTGGAAGGAATCAATGGTTACGTGGTTTTGAGTTTGCGAGCGGCAAGGGCGGTAGCGTCACGGAGGGCAACGGCGAGGCGAGGCTGGGCTTCGAAGTTCGTGCCCTGGCTGACTTCCTGCACAAAAACTCTGACAGGCTGCTTAAGCCCGATGGCAAGGGCCTGCGTAAGATCGCCAACGAACAGCAGGTCCGCATCCATCGACTCGTCCTCGACAATGTTCTCCTTCTTTAGGTCAATCCATTCGGCTTGCGGAGAAGTGTTGAGAGTGATGAGGTTGGCGAGTGCCTTGGCGGTCGCGGGGTTGCAGGTGTATTTGATGTTGTAGCGATTGCGGACGGGAATTTCGTAATACGCTGCTGTCACGTCTGCGAGCGTCCATGATGTTCCTGCCGTGGCCGTCGTTGTGGTAAAGGCTGACTTCAATGCCGCAACGCAATCAGCACCAAACGCAACCGTGGCCTTCGCGGTTCCCAACACAATCACTTCCTGACTGATATCGGCGGCGTAATCGTCCAGTGCTTCCTGGGTGACGAGGATCGTCTGGCCGCTATAGGTCTTGAAGGGGACCGCTACCATTGTGGCGGCTGATGCGGTATCGGATGTACCGGCATTGCCTTCGGTTTTGACGTAACCGGCCCCGCCAGCAGAGATTCGGGTGAATTCGAAGCTGTTGCCGGTAGATCGCATCTGGACGTTTTGGTGGGCGGCGAAAATTGGGCTGGTCTGATTGAACTGGCGGACAACATCGTTGACCACTTCAAGGTTGCCGACGTTCTGCGAGCCTTTGGCGATACTGCGGAGATATTCGTTTGTTTTCATCCGCATTGTGTCCGGCCCCTGCAATCGAGCGGCGGCTGCGTTGCGTTCTTCGATGGCTTTCTGTACGCCTTCGGTTGCGGCCTTTTCAGCCTTTGCAATCTCGGCCTTCAAGTTGTCCATCTCGGTAATCTCGGCTGCGGTGAAAGATCGGTTTTCGGTCTTGCCAGTTTCGAGAATGGCGACATACTTAGCTTTCATTTCGTTCAAGTTCATAACTTGTTCCTTATTGTTGGTTGTTTAGGATTATCACTTACGTCTTGGGTTTCGATACCTTGTCCGTTGACAAGTCGTTTATCTAATCCCCAATAAAAACGCTTGGTATTCGTAGTATTGACGAGAATCGGCTGCGGCCTTCGTTTCTATCGCTTCAATGTCTGCCTGCATCCTCTCAAGGTCTGCGGTGTTGGTGGATCGTGTATAGGTTGCTTCTCCCTCTAAGGTAGCTCCCTCGGTGGCTTTTACGATCTGGGCGTCGGCATACATTGGCTCCGCACAGATTGCGAATCCTTTAAGTGTGAGTTTCGACCACTTGCGGATGTAACTGCCTGCGACCAATTCATAGGACGGCTCCGCATCGGGTGGTGAAGGATCGAACTCGACACTAAGCCCCGTCACGATCCCAGCCTGTGCTCTCTTGAAAACGTCGTCGCTGAGGCTGTCACCAATAAGATCAATCGTCGCGTAAACCCCTTCTTTCCTGTGTTCAAGGCGTACATTCTTTCCAGACAACCCCAGCCTGCATATCGCATCATCAACGTGTTCGAGGTTGCATTCGATGGTTGCTGCGCCGGCGTTAATGGCGTCCACACTCTCGCGGAAAGCATCCTGCATGATGACTTCGTAAACCTTACGGCCATTGGGTGTGGTCACTGGGCGGGAAGGTTTGTTGTACTGAATCAACCATCCCTCGATTGTTCTATTTTTCGCATCGGCCATGATTTGGCTCCTTCATTGGACTATATGACAGGCGTTTCGAGTCCTTCACCATTTATCCCCACAAGATTTTTTATTTTTTCTTCACCCTTCGGCAACTATATAGCAATCCGTCTCGGTGGCGTCGATGGGTGGGTGCTTTAAGTTACCAGTCCACGGTTCGCCAATAGTCCTAATCTGTCCGTCAAAAGGCCCGCCTACCCATTTAACCCCCACAAAAACACCATAAACGGCGGTAATGGCTTCATAGTTTGCCGCGTTGATCGCTCTATTGACTTCGTAGGCGGTGATGGGTTTATTGTTGGTCCGTATGAGGGCGGTGGCCACATAACTGTCGGTAAAGTCGTCTAAGTAATCGCCCAGCCCGTATAAATCGGCTACATCCTGAAAGATCGCATCACACATAGCCTGCATGGTGGCTGCATCGGCAAGTTTGGCATCATAGGTGGCCAGATACTTCTGCTGGATCGCTGCAAGTTGTTCGGCAGTGGCGTGGGCCTTGGCGTCGGCAACCTTGGCGGTTTGGGTTGAGGGGGCGGTTTCAACGGTGGCGGTGGCTATGGCGGATTCATAGGTGGTGGTGCTGGTGTTGGTTGACGGCCCCCCGGCCTCGGCGGTAGCAACGCTGGCTGCTTCGGCTGGATCGGCAACGGCACCGGCGGGTAATTCCTGGCTTTCGACCTTCGGCTCTGGCTGTTGCTTCGGCTCCACCGGCGGCTCGGCCTGCATCGTCAACGGCGGCAACGGCTTGGCGGCGGCGGCAAGCTGGGCGGCAATGACAGCATTCTCCAGCCTCATCTTTTCCAGCTTCAGGGCTTCGGATTCGTGCATAAAGCTCGCCGAGTTCATGTTCACGGGTATCTGCTGGATGTTGTGGCCAGAGTGCGGTAGGTTTCGGCGCTCACGGTGCTCGTCGATGCTCATGGTGCCATTCTTAATCGCAAGGTCGTCAATCTCGGCCATTGTCTTAGCGTCAAGGGCAATGAGGGCGTCGCGGTCAAATTCGGCGTAAAGGTAGTCACGCTCGTAAGGTTCGATGAGCTTGTTATTGACTTCGTTTTCGATTTGGTTCAAGAGCGGATTAAGGCAACTGGCAAGGTACTCACGCTGGGCGGCTTCGGACGTGCTGTAGTGATAATCTTCGGTAACTCCCAGCTTCCACAATGGGATGTTCACTATCTGTGCGAAGTCTCGCTGTAGGTCTTTTTTCGTCGCGAACAGTTGCACCTCTTGGGGTGTGAGGTCTAAGCGGTTGAATTTCCAGCCGTTATCCAAAGCGGCCATAAGGTTCCCGCCGTCCCCGTCCGTGCGGCTGGCCTTAAATAGCTTCTTGAAGCCTTGGACGATGTCTTTTTTGTCGTCTTCGCTGGTAAACTTAACATCGGTCGAAAGATAACCGACAACACGGCCCCCCATGTTGTACACGTTCGAAGTATAGGCGTACAGGTCGGACCCCAAACCTAATACGTGTTTGAATCGGTTTCTGAGCGTGATAGGCTTCCCGTATTCATCCTGGAACGTCCAGAAATGCAGGACTTCGTTGTAGGCGTAGTCGTCTTTGATAACTATAGAGTCTGGTTTTTGGCCTAACTGTTTTAACTCTTCCTGGGTGTAAGTTGTTGCATACCTTACCTCGCCGATGGGGGTGGTATATCGAACCGTTGATCCGTAAGGCAGAATGGTCAATTCCCCGCCCCGTGTGCTGACAAAGCATTCCCCCATCGTGCTCTGCATGGCTACCGTTTTCCAAAAGCTGGCGGCGGATTGGTAGCGGTTGGGTTGCTGATTCAGGCGATAGTGGAGTTGGTTTCTGAGTTTCTGACGGCCCCCGGTGGTCCTCCTGTAGAGGCTCATCGGTATCTGGCTCACGTCGTTGCTTTTGATTTCGATAGCTGAGCTAATCGCTGGTATGCTCAAAAGGTCAACCTTAATCTTCTCGCCTTCCGAACTATTCGACACCACGTAACGTATGCCGTTGATCGTGCCTTGTTTCTCGGATGATCCAAACCAGTTAAAGATACCCATGTTATTTCCCTCTATAGTTATCCGATGTAGATACCAGTGGATTTCCCGTGTGCAGCCTTCTCAATCTCTGCTGCCTTCAACACGACCAGAGCGTTTAACACTGCATCGACGTTATCAATTAGGCCCTTCCCGCCCTGTCTCCCGTTTGCGGTGCTCCCTACCTTCACGATCTTTCTTAAATCTTTCCGCGTGTTGTGACAGTTCGCGCATGAAAGCTGCCACGAATACAGGTTGTTTTGAGCGTGGATTAAACGGCGCTGGCGGATGCGGCCTAAGTAGTCGTCAATGTGCGGCGTCATCATTCGATTGTTACTTTGCGGGATACTGACGACATCGTGGCCGTCGGCCTTCAATCTTTCCAGAATGCCCTTAGCGTGGTATGTGTCGGCGGCGAACTTTTTGATTTTCCACTTTGAAAGCTCTTTTGTGATCCAGTCGTAAAGCCAATCGTCGGTTACTGCATCGGCGGGGATGGTGATAAGTTCGCCGGCGTCGATGTACGGCTGCAAGTTTCGGTCTTGCTTTTCTGACATCTCATCTATTCTGTCAGCGGATGCAAAAGCGTAGTGCTTTTCGTAAACTCTGCCACCTTCAAGAGCAAACAAAAGAGATAAGGCGTACAGATCCCATTGGCCTCCTGAACAATCAAACCCGGCGTAACAATCGACTCCGGCAAGGGTGGCGTCGGTGATCGGCTCCACGGTGCAGGCGTCGTAAGCGCCGGCGGCAATGTAGGGGTCGTCGGCATCAACGCACCATTGCCCTAATTGGTATCGCCGCCATTCCCGATCGTGCCTCGTGGCCCTGGCTTTTTTCAGCTCATTCTCCATCGCTTCGCGAGCGTCTTTTGACTCACGCAATACCGGGTTTGCCACGAGCAGGGCTTCCATTTCGTAGATTGCTTCGCCTTCCAATGAGGCGGGGGCGGGGTGTTCGTGAATGATCGGCAATATGTGTATGTCGATTGTCACCCCGTCCTTAACATCCTTCGCGTACCGATATTCCTCCCAGCATCTTTCGGTTTTGTCTCCGCTTCCGGCGGTGCTGATGATGACAGTGGTTGCGTTTTTGTTCTTCGTGGTCGATTGCGTCAGTACGCTTACCTGCTTATTCCGCATCCTGTGGATTTCGTCGATGACCAGAAGGTCCGGCGTAAGTCCATCGTTTGCGTTGATGTTGTCCGCGAGGGCACGGTAATAACTGTTCGTCCGCATGACCGTGATGTCTCGGCGCAGTGATGAGCAAATAGCCCTGATCTCGCCTCGCGGTTTCATCATGTGAGCAAGTCTTGGTGAGTTCCTTATCATCTTGATAAGTTCTTCCATAAGGTAGGCGGCTTGGCCTGCGTTGAATGCTGCGGAAAAAATTCTGGCGTTGCGAAGCTCGAACAATTTGTAGCCGACGAATGCGGCTATCAATGTAGTTTTCCCGTTCTTTTTGGGGACGAAACAAGTGATTCGATTGAACCGATAGCCCCCGTCCGCCCGCAACCAGCCGAAGTAGAGTAACAACAACTGGCGCTGCCAACGGTAAAAGTGAAAGGCGAACGTCTCCTCTATCCACCTCACCGTTGATCTGGCTTGCTGGCGGTCGTAATAGCATCCCTCGGCGACGGCCTGTTCATCCGAAGGATTATTGATGGGCGGGCGTGCTGTCATTTCACCATTCGCAACTTAGGCGGTGTCATTAACAACATTTCATCTTCGACGGCGGCTTTGCGTTCCTTCGTGGACAATCGAAAGATCGAGGCATATTTGGTAAGTAGCTTGGCGGCGGTGTTGCTGATTCCCAACGATGGATTCTGAATGACCATCCCCGTAGGCGTTTTTACGGTAAGCCCATATTTTGCGACGTTGGCCTCGGCCTCAATCCAGCGGGCGTGAGTAATGCAGTAACGTGCAAGGGTCGGAATATCCACCTTATCCAGCAAGCCCTTTTCTGCCAGTGCAGGTGCAAGGCGGTCCCATTCCTTACGGGCTTCGCCTTTGACGTATTTGGGACATACGGGAATAGCTGTATGGTTCTTCATTGTGTGCTCCTTCAAAAGGGCAAGTCGTCTGGCTTCTGGCTTTTCCAGTTACCGGCAAGCTCGTCAATCCATCGCGTGTGGAAGTCGTAAAGGTGGGGTTGGCCGAAGATGCTCATTTGTTCGATGTTTTTGCAGCTTCTCAAATTCGCCGAGGCTTCAATGACCATCGTGCGACCGTCGGTGAGTTTTAGGGTGATGATTTTGGCGTGTGTACGTAAGCTGATGAATCTGGCGTTGGATCGTTTGGATAGTTCGTTAACGGCGAGTTCGTATATACCTTGACTCTGTGCCTTAAAGTAGTGAGAACAGAGAAGTGTGAGTCGCCCGATGGCTCCGGAGTCGAGCATTGCAACCATTTCGCCCACGTTCCCTTTTGAGAAGCCGAGCGTGGCAATGTGCATGGTGTTGATTGTGGCTCCACCGGCCAGTTCAAGCGTCGCGGGAATTAAATCCCACATCGCATAACGACCGCTACAGACAAGGTGCAGGGCGTCGCGTGGTCCTGGTATCCGTCCAATGTGTGCGACGGCAGATTTGACCTGGCGCATGTCGCGGGTTTCGTGGCTAACCTCCCCATCCTCGGCATACATGATGTCGGCGGCAAGGTGCGACATTTCGAGCATTTCGGCTTCGATTTCGTCGATGGATGGCCCTGTACCGGGAAGTTTTGGAGCGTCAATGACAACCAACCCCTCGGCAAGATCAGTAACGCTGGCTATTGGCTTATGGCTTGTTTTACGCATGTTTTAGCTCCTTTTGGGGGATACCCCCTGTGTTTTTTTGTGTTTGGTGCTGTTTTCAACCCCAACGAAATAACGTAGACAAAAAGAAGGAAGCTCACGAAAAGGCGGTGTAGAGGTATATAGGCTCAACATTTCTCACCCATACCCCTCGGCGGCTGACCACGCTGTAAATGCTCACGAAACTCATTCGCTTTACGCATGGCGGGTATGTTGTTCCGTCTCTTGGCCCACGCATGTAAGAAGTCGGCAAGTGCAGGCGTGACTGCCTTTGTTACGACGGCAATGACGATATTGCCCGTGTGCTGGTCGTATCGAAAGCCAGAAAGTTCGGCGGATTCAATGGCGTCCTGTAAAGGGTCGGTGGGTGGTACGGGTGTAACATCGCTGGAAGTCGCCCGCGTTATCCGCAAGGGGCTATACACATAACCCCGTCGATGCTGACGGGGGATCAATAATCGCCCACGTTCTTTCATCCCTGACCTATATTCTCTCCTGCATGTATCATGCGTGTGGTCTTGTGTCCCTCAATCTCTGCCCACAAATGCAGGAACGTCATTAGCTCAGGCGTGGCTTTCGCTCTGATGGTGATATAGGCGTCGTCCTGTGTAAGTCGAAAGCCTGCAAGGTCGGCTGATTCAAGGGATGACTCAATAGAATTGAAAGCTGGTGCTGGTGGTGTAAATTCGCCCAGAGTCGCAAAGATCAGCGGTTCACCTTCGACACCATAGAACAGGGTGCTGTCCTTCTTACGGCGGGAAGGTGATGGTTTCTTGGCTTGTGGCTTTTTAGTGTTTTTCATTGTGTATACCCTTTCTATAGTTAGGATCAATATATTGCGGTTCGTTTCTTGTGCTTCTTTTGTTTGGTTGGCGGGGTTTCCTCTTTTTGTTCGACGGCCTCGGCTGCCTCATTCTGAGAATCGGTGATTCGTGGTGATTCGATATCGCAAGCCGTTATAGACAATACTGGTGTGATTATTATTTCTGTGATGTATAGAGCATTGGGTTCGGTGGTGCTCATTGTCTGGCTCCTTTGTGTTGTCGTTGGCCCCGGCGGGTCAAGCTGCTACTGTTCCTGGCTCTTGTGGTGTCGCTGGTACACAAGTCCTTTTTTGTTCTGCAAGCGGGTCCGTGATAACAGCGTCGATGCTGGCCGGTGCAAGCTGAGTCAGTACGTCCATTGCATCCATGCAATAAAGCTGGACGGCTCCGTCGGCGGATGTGTACAGGGGTGATATCATTCTCTCTCCTGGTTGTTGGCTAAAAATACAGCCTTGGCAAAGCCTGCTGGTGTGGCGCTGCGTAGGTTCTTGGTTCGTTGGCTGCTCCCCCCAAGCTGCATAACCCATGATCCTGATTTGCATACTTTTACGGGTTCGATGCGTTTAGGCTCCGGCATGATGAAACCGGCCCCGGCCCACAAGCAGGTTTTCTTCGTATAGGCATCGGTGGCTGGATCGGTGAGGTATCCTGCGTAATCGCAAGGATCGAAAGTATAGGTAGGCGGTCCGCAATACGTGGAAGTCGTGGCGACGGGTTGTTCCCATGCGTAAGGGCAACCGAAGTAGTTCAGAAGTTGATCGACGCGGGCAATGAGGGCAAAGGCTTCGGCTGCCTTTCGTATTCCCTTTTTTAGAAAATGTCTGGCTCCTGAAACGGCGGTATGGGTACATGGCGGAAAGCCGAAAGCTATTTTCACGGTACGGCCCTGTGGCATCCATGCTGACACGCAATCGAGTATGTCGGCTCCGACGGCGGTAATATTGTTGCCGATCTGCGTCTGTCCTGGTGGGTGCTGAATATCCACGGCATAGCACTCAAAGCCTGCCTCGGCCCACGGCTCCAACATGCGGGCGGTGTAATCGCATAAGCTGATAACGATGGGTTTCATTGTGCCCCCTCTGCTCTCTCGGCCATGCGTTCTTGTCTGAGGGCTTCGTCAATTTCGATGGTGATAAGTTGGGCGTTGAGGTTGTTTGCAAGGCGTGTAGCTTTTTCGGGATTGGCGATGATGATGAATACTTGCGGCCCCCCGGCGGGCAACGTTGCAACCTGTCGCAAAAACTCGGCAAACAATGAATCCAAAGCCGACAATACATTCCTGGGTCTCGGAAACGTCGGCATCCCGAACAATGTCTCGGCAACGGCATCGGTGTCCCATGTGTAATCGCCCGGCTGCCGTCTCTCTGCAACCCAAGTGCTCTTTCCCGATCCGGGTTTGCCGGTAATGATGAAGCGGTTTGTTGTGGGCTTCAGTTCAACGGGCATCGTGTCCCTCTCGTTGATGGTGTTGGTTTTGTAGGTTTGCTGAACGATGATCGGTATATGATGAATCGTGCTATGGCATCGGCGGCATAGTGCCAGAAGGTTGTCCGCATCTGTCTGGCCTCCGTCTCGAAGTGCAATAAGGTGGTGGATTTCTTCGGCGACGGTGGTGCGATTGTTGGCTAAGCATCTTTGACATAACCGATGCTGGCGGCGGTACAGTTCAACCTGACGGCGTGTGCGGCCTGCGTCGCGGTGTTGGCGGATAAATGGGGAAGTGCTTCGGCCCCAACCGCTTGCGACGCTGGGCACTTTTGCTTTTGCTGAAAAGGTTTCGATTCTCATTCTGTCACCGTGACCGATCCTTCCAATAGGCTAATCCGATGGCCTTCAACGTCGGCCCTGAGTTTGTATGTGTAGGCGGCGTCGCCCACGAATAATCTGCTGGTCATGTCGCTGGTGAGTTCAAAGGTAATCGTGTTGTGCGACGTGTGACCTGGCGAGGATGGGATTTCGTCTATTGTTCCTTGCGCGACAATCGGTACACTCCCATCGACGCAAGCGATAAATTCAAGCGTGTAGGTGGCTCCATCTGGTAATTCCGTTGTGGTAAATATGATGGCTCGTTTGTGATCGTCGCAATAGTCATCTCCCTGCACGATCCAAAGTGAGCTATCATCCTGCGACGACGGCGGCGATTGGTTGGGCTTGGTGAGCCGTCCATCGAAAGTTACTTTGACAGTTTTCGTTGTGTGAGTGTGCGTATGATTGTGGGTGACTGTGCTGCGCGGCCCCACCTTGCCGAATTGGCCTTCAAGTTCGAGAGATGGTTCTTCTATAGTTTCGGTTATTGTGGTTTCTTCGGTCATATTGCAACCTTTCGATTATGGGCATATTGGGCGGCAAGCTGGCTCGCTTTCAATGCGTTCGCTTTTTTCATTTCATGGATTGCGGCTTCTGTCTGCCGAGCCTGCTGCATCGCGTCGTCACTCCCTGCGCGTTGATTTTTTGATTGCGATGCTTGGGTTTTGCTTCCCTTGGCGGATTGACGGAGAGCTTCGTTGCTGAGCGGTTGAGGCTCCCAAAGATCAAGGGCTGTAATCCGGTGGTACAGGAGGCGTATCTTTTGGACTACAGTGTTACGCGACCCATAGCCGAGCTTTGCCGCGAGTTCGTGCATGGTGATGTCGGGGTTGTCCAATAGTGCTCGGAATAGGCGGGCTTGTGCGCCAGGCAGATACTTCTCCGGCTCCGCAATCAAAGCATTGGTCAACCTTTCAACCAGTGGATCGGTTATATAGTTTTCCCGATCCGCGAGAATAGCCTCAACCCCTGCATCTCCCTCTTGAGTGGTTGACGTTTCCACGGTGCTAAAAGCGGTGGCATGTTGAGGAAGGTCTGGTCGGTTCCTTCGCTTGTTCGTTTGGTGAATGGTCCGTAGTTGCATTTTGGCGCAGCCGTACAACCATCCTGCAAGGTCGGCCTTACCATCCGGGCGGTAGGTTCTTGCGCCGGTTTCCAATAGGTAAACCAGAATATCCTGAAGGGCATTATCGAAAGTATGAGGGTTGCGAAAGTGTGCCCCCACAAGCCTACGCAATCTGGGCATCATGTTTATGAGGGTTTGGTGAATGGGGGCGTGGTCGGTCGTCATGCTGCGGCCCCCCTTCGTTTCACGGTTTGAACCCGTTTTTTTGAAATTCCCATCTCCCTCGCGATTCGCCGCATAGACTCCCCACGGTGTAGGCGGACGGCGATTTCTTCCTGCAAGGGAGTAAACGGACGAAGTGGTCGCGGCTCCCTGCGACAGTGGGGAATCATCCCCTTTTGGCGAAGTTGCGTTGCGATATTCCAGACCCTGGCTTGTGATATTTTCATTTCGGCGGCAATGTCACGCCGCCGCTGGCCCTGCATCAATCGAGTTTCGATTTCCAAACGTTCCTGTGATTTGGGGTTTGGAGGTCGTGGGGGTTTGGGAGGCTTTGGTACTTTTTGGCTTTTTTGAGGTTTTGGCAGACTGGGTAATTTCGGAAGCCCTAGCAAAGCCGCAACGTACCCCACTTTTCGACGCGTGATATTCAGGCTGCGAACAATGTCACATTGTCTCTGTCCAGCCTGTAACCGCCTTTCAATTTCAAGGCGTTCGGTGGATTTTTTAGGTGGAGGTTTTGGTAGTCCTAATGAAGCCGCAATCACTCCGACACGCGATAGCGTGGTGTTCATGGTCGCGGCGATAGCGTTACGATCCTCACCAGCCAGCAGTCGGCGCTCGATTTCGATCTGTTGAGAGGATTTTGGCTTCGGCGGTGGTGGCGGAAAGATGGATTCGACACTGCCGTCCCAGCTTTCGATGTCGATGTCGGCAATGGCGTCTCGGATTCGCTGTAGTATCATCGACATACTGGACGGGCGGGCGTATCCAAGCTGTGTGGCTATATCTTGTTTTTTGGTGTCGTGGCCGCCAACAATCGCCCGGAATACTTCCGCTTGGTGTCGCGTCATGAATTTTTCGGGGTCGGCGACAATGGCGTCGGCCAGTGATTCTATTTTCCGATCCTGCCGGGTATCTCTTGCAGGTGCGATGCTGTTATGTAGTGGTCGTGTTTCGCGGTCCTGTTGCCGTTTCTGCTTTTTGTTGATGCTACGAATTTCAGAGCGTACTTTCCGAAATATGCACGAATAAAGAAACGTGGATATTTTGACGCCTCTGGAAGGGTCGTAGCGGGGTATGGAATACTGCCACAGGCTAATCCGGACAGCCTGCGCGAGTTCCTGAATGATTTCTTCGTCATACCCACCGGCTTGGCGTCGTATGATTTTATAAATCATGCTTTCGACGCTGCGCAGAATCGCGTCGCTATCGGGATGCGGGGGAAGTTGTTGGGCGGATGTCGTCATTGGTCTTCATTGGACGATATGACGACGGCGTAAGGCACTCACCGTTTTGAGTTGCGGGAATTTTTCAGATTTTATTGAGGGTGGGACTATGCAGCCAGTTGTGCTATGCGTGTCTGTACGGACTGCATAACGCTGATGATGTCGGTAGCGGTCAAGTCCTCAAGCCTTGCAACGCGGAATGATACGCATATCTCGGATTCCGACATGATCTGTGGGTGTTGGTGGTGTGAAGGGTTGGCCCCAGTCCGACGGCGGTGTGTATTGTAGCGGGGTTGGTGATGTGGCGGATTGGTTCTGACACCACGGCGGCAATTGATGCTGCTGGGGGTGAGGTTGTGGATATGTGGCCGGTGTGCCCTGTGACGTAATGGACGCGACAAGCTGCCGAGAAAGCATTGTGACGGCCTCGGCGGTCGTGGGTGATGTCTCTGCTGTTGTGACGGCGGCGGATGCTGCTGGTGGCGTTTCTGACGGTTCTGGCGGTGGTACAGTAGTCTGCTCCTCGTTGTCCTGCTCATGCTCTGTCGTGGTCGTGCTGGTAGTGCTGTTCCTTGGTTGAGGGGGCAAGTATCCCATTCTATCTTCACGCCTGCTCAAAAAGTCGCCGAACCGTTCGTACTGCTCCTGACGCCACTGGTCGCCACGATCCCGAAGCATTAACACCTTGTCGCGGATGGTGGGGTGGGTTAATGATCCCGCATTGAGGATTATGCCTTCGCCCATTTGACCGCCGATGAGAAAGCGGATAAGCGGGAAGTGATGGATCAGGAAAAAGATGTAGACATACGCCTGCTGGACGGTCATGCCTGAGCAAAGGCTTTTGATGTTGGCGGCGAGTTTGGCCTGCTGTGGGAATTCGAGCATGACGCCGTTTTGAGATCGCCAACGGCACACGCCCTGCCAGAAGTAGCCCATTAGGTGGTCGGGGGTCCATTGTGGATCGTAGGGGTAGTCTGGATCGGCGGAATTGAACGCAAGCCAGTCAGTATCGGTGGACGGCAGCTTTGCCGCGATACACTCGTCCGGCGTCTTACCGTAGGCCGCAGCGCCGAAGCGGATGAATAACTCCATGTTGTCGGCGGACGCGGTGAACCAGTCCTTGGCTTCGTTAGTAAGCTCTGCTTTGCTTTTGGTTTTTGTGGCAGAATCCTTTTTCGTGATTGTGGGCGTGGAAGGGGCGGCGGTGTCTTGATGATTGTCCGCCGCCATAATATCAGTCTGGTTGCCTGACGGTTGGTAAACATGTGTACTGGAATCTGTACTGGTACTTACGTCCTTCTGACAACTATTACTTCCGTCTGGCAAACATACAGACTGTTCACCATGTTCTCGTCCGTTTGGCAAATTATAAGGCGCAGCCAAAAAGGTGGGCGGCTCTGCCGCCTCTACTTTAGTCTGATTATCAGTATGGTTTATATCAGTATGGTTTACGTGTAAGTCTGATTCGTGTCCGGTTTCCGGACGGGGTGGGTGTATGGATTCCATATAGGGGGGGTGTATGGAATCCGGACAGGGGGGTGTATGGATTCCGGACACCCTCTTCGTCGAATTGTGCGTTTCCGAACATTCGATTTTAGCGCGTGGGGGTGTATGGATTCCGGACACCCCTTGCTTGTGTTCTTTTTGTTTTTCCGGCGGAAAATCCAACAAAGCATATTCTCGCGTCTCGACACCTTTTTCGTTGCGGTGCAATTTACCCGCCCGAATAAATCCGAGTCGTATAAGCCGTTTTTGTGATTCCTTAACCACGCTATACGGTACGCCAAGCTCTCGTGCCAACGTCTTGGCGCTGGGCCATGCGTCAAGGTGAGTCGGCCCAAGATAATCCGCATATGTTGACAGTAGCAGTTTGTCGAGCGGGGTGAGGTCTTTCCGCCCCAATAGGGCGGTCGGCACACACAGGAATATCTGCTTGTCGCCGGGGTATCTGGGCTGTTGTCGTTTTTTGTTTCGGAACTCTGCCTGAGTAAGTGGGCGAGGTGTTGGTTGTGGGGTATTTTCCATTAGCTGCTCCTGGCAAAAAAAGTGGGCCGGTAGCTGCCACACTATCCGGCCCGATCCAGGAGATTATTGTTGGTATGTTGTCGTCGTCCTGAATCATTACACCCGGTGGCACGGGGTTTCATTCGATATTATGAGTGTGCAGGTTCGCGTTCGTTATGCGGTCGTTGCGAGTTTTGGGAAAGCGAAGCCCGGATGCTTAGCGAACCGGGCTTGCTGGGTTGGTGGTGGTCAAAGCTGCAATGATCCCAGCCGGGCTTGCGCGTGGTGTGCCACGTTACCGGGGACATACGGGGTTACGTCACCACTTCGCGTTTTGTCCGTCACAAGCCAGCCATGATTGTCCGGGGTTGCGTGTGAGAATACCCGTACAGGCAAGACTGAGCATAAGCCCGGCAAGGTGTTGTCGTCGCCTACGGTTGGGTCTTCTTGCCGGGCTTTTGCTACCATTTCGGTGATAGCATTCATCATGCGAGTATGCGTATCCTGGTCTATTTCGGCAAGGTCATTTAGGGCAAGTCCAGCCTCCCGCTTGAGATAGCTCTGAAATTTTGGGCAGATTTCATCAAGCAGTCCATCCTCGGTAAGGCAAAGCAAAGTATATAGGGCGATTTGTTTGGGTGTTGCCGTGCGGACGAATTCATTGTTGCCCAATATCCTCAAGGCGTCGGCCAGTCCATCGTATGGATGGGCTTGTGGCTGCTCCTCGTTTTTATAGAAGGTTTTGCAGAATGCTGCGAGCCGATCTTTGTCCGCCACGTAATAAGCTCTCACCACCACGGCGCGAACATAAGCGATATCCTCGTCGTTAAGTAAGGCTCTGCCCGCCGCCGTGGTAAACCTGATGTCCACTTCTTCTTTTGCTTCGTCTACACCGAAAGCGGCGATAATCTCCGGCGTAGTCTTTACCGTGATTCTTAGTTCTCCGTCTGTTCCTGCGTCGTTGAGGTTGATATCGCATTTTACATGCTCGTGACATGCAAGTGCTCCAACCTGCTGCAATGTTTGTGCATCTGCATCAAACGGACGGCCATCAAAATCACTAACCAGTTTTACGTTTGCCATGTTTATCTCCTGTATGGCACATTTAGACATATTACGATAGATAAAACACTTACCTGTCGCATAAATCCTCTACTTAGAGATAGGCCACTTCCTCAATTTTTTAGAGAAAATCTGAGAAAATATGCCTCTATTTAGAGATCAGCCACTTATGTCATTTTTTAGACAAGAATCTGAAATTTATTTTTTGGCGTAGTAAAAGAAGCAAAAAGCTATAGTCGCGATAAAAATCACGCCTCTTATATAGTTTGGTAAACAGAAAAGCCCCCATTTAGGGGGCTTGTGGGGTGTGGCGGGGTGGTGGGTAGGTTTATGCTGCCAGTGTGATGAGGCCAGCTTCCCTCATTTTTTGGACGGCAATCTGCTGCCCCCGATGAAGAAGGTCTGCTGCCGTCGTGTCAGTGCTCATGGCCTCGCATAATCCCAACTGTGCCCAACCCATGCACTCGTTACGATTCAGGACGCTGTTGCCGTAGGTGGCGAGTAGGTGGGCGGTGATGGCGTCGATGATGCTGATGAGGGCCTCGGCGTCGGGGGTGAGGGTTAGGGCTTCGGCTTGGTTTGGGCTGCTCGCAGGCGTCGCTGCCTGGCTGAATCTTTGTTGATCGGCCTCCCGCCCCTCGCCCCGTTCTTCCTCGACACGTTCGGGTCTCTGCTCGCTGCCAGAACCTCCCCGATGTTGCTGACCGGGGTGTGACACTTTGAGCAAATTAGCTCGGCTTTGCATTTCGGGCATTTGATTTTCATTAGTGGCTCCATGTTCTTGTTTATTCATTGTAAATCCTTCGCACAAAATAAAGAAACTTAAAAAACTTTTAACCTATAGTAGGTTATTGACGTAAAAAAGTGAGGGACAATTATTTTATGGTCGCGACACCTCCCTCTGCCCCCACAAAAAATCTGGCCACGAACATGATCTCGACACCATCATCATGCTGGAAGTCACCAGCATAATTCAGCGTCGCGGCTCCCAATTCTAAGTACGGCATGTGAACGACTTTTGCCCCCAAAAGGGCGTTATACGTGGCTATAGCGTCACTTCGACCTGCTACTCTGACACTGATCGAATAGGTTTTAACGGGGTATCCGAAAAAGCTGGTACAGTAGGTGAAAAGGTAAGCGTCAACCTTCGCCTTGATGCCCGCAGCACACAATAGGCGTCTAACTTGCAACTTGACGCCGTTGGCGACTTCTTCGTCGGTCGCGTATGTGGTGGCGGATTCGGGGAGAGTCATGGTCATGGAAACCTCCATAAGAAAAAAAGAAAAGAAACGAGCTAGACACGACACAACCTATAATAGGTTATAACCTATAGTGGGTTATGTCAACCCGTTTCTCAAAAGAATCTGCACTTTTTAATAAATTCTTTTCTGCCGATCCTGCTGGCCGTCTGCTCATTGCTGATGGCAACTATCAAAAAGTGGGGGTTTTGATAGTGGGTGATGGTGTTGGTTGTGGTGTTGGACTGGCTGGCGAAAGAAAAAACCCAGCATGATGAGTGCGGGGCTTGGGGTGGGTGGGGAAGGATGAGGGGTGGTTATTTTGATTTGGGGAAGGGGGCGTAGGCCGCAAGTACGGCGTCGCTTGCTGGCTTCACAATGGCCGGGTTTCTTGCCACATAGTTGTCCTGTAGTCCGTGGCTCCGATGTCCAGCCAGTAACCTTGCGTACTTCTCGTCTACTCCTGGTGCTGTGCAAGCTGCCGAATATGCTCCGTCTCTGATGTCGTCCATTTGAACTTCTGGGCATCCTGCGGCCTTCCTGATCTTCTCCCACGTCTTCCACTGTCCCTTGGCGTTGAAGCGGTCCCCGTGAGTGCTGACAAATACGTATGATCTGCCGGTGCGTTTGATGGCCTGCAATGCTTCCACAGTCTCCGGCCAGAGCGTAGCGGCTCGAATAACACGGCCCCGCTTGTTCCTTTGGGTGCAGAATGTATTGGCTTTGAAGTCAAAGTCGCTCCATTCAATATCCAGAGCTTCGTCAAAGTGCAGGCAGCAATTCAGCATGACCAAAAGGCGGGGTGTCCAGTCGGGGTACTGCTCGGCGGCGGTGCTGTAGATAGCGTGGAAGTTCTCACGGCTAATCGGGGTGGGCTGATGAACCCGCTTGTCCTTCGGTGCCTTCAAGATCGCCATACGTGATAGTGCGTCGTCAATCTGAACGGCATCCTCTCCCTCTGACTTCGCAAATTTGATGATCCACTTAATACGACCAAAGTAGGCGGCAATCGTTCCGGGGCTTTTTACCTTGGCTTTGATGGCGTCGCGGTACGTGGTCAGTGTTTCGGTGGTAAGGTCGGCAAGCGTCTCGGCTCCTGTGATTTTAACGAACGTATCAAAGGTGTTACCCGCCTCGCGTTTGCTGTCTGGCTTCACGTCGGCGTGGGCCTTGTAGATGTCGAGTATTTTGGAGAGCTTGATGGGGGCTTTTGGAATGGGTAGGTGTCGTAAGCCAGCAACTTCGGGAATGCCGGTCATTCGTGCGACGTATTCTGGTTTGTTGATGAGGTAGTCGCGGACCAAAGCCCAGAATTTGGCTTCGCTAATCTTCTGAGTCAGTGCATTGCCGTCTGGACTAATGTTGTCGTCGAGTGCCCCGACAAAAACAGAAGCGAATTCCGTCATTACAACTGGCGGTTCATTCGGATCACTGATGATTGGATCGGCTATGGTGCCCAGTGGGATGTCTACGGTAGTATTCTGGTTCTTGGCTTGCCAGTCACGGAATTTCTGGACGGCTCGGTTTTCGTCGTGTTCGGTGTAAATGATGTTCGTGCCCACAATGCTCCACCGTCCATCTGGGCGTTTGTACAGGCCGTGGATTTCGTGCCCGCTTGCCATGCGGTGAGGTCTGCGTGGGCGTCCGCGTCGGTTGCTGGTGTTGCTTGTCATAATCTCGACCTTTCGATAGGATGTTCTGGTCTTTTGGAGGTTCCGTAACGACTGGTCGCATTATACCACGGTTTCAAAAAACTGACTAAAAATGCGACTAAAATTAAAAATCGGCTTTCATAAGTCCCTGTAAACAAAGGACTTACAGGCGGGCGTAATTCAGTGGTAAAAAATCGGAATTGTGGGGGATTTTCGCTTGACAGCATTTCTGGCAAAATGGGTGGCAAAATGAAATCGGCCATCAAATACTGTTTTTCATTGACGGTAACTCTCGGAATGCATGATAGCATTTTGCATGTTATTGTGCGGATGGCCGAGAGATTCATATAGATACTGTTGGAACCCGACGAATACCTGTCGTATTTGATCGGGCTTACCCAAGTCCTTCAGGGCGTCGGCGATTGCGTTGTCGTATTTGAGCAGCAGCAGCAGTGAGAGTTTCTCGACGGCCAATTCGTCTACGCCGACTTTTACGTACTGGGCCAGGACGAATTGCAGGAAGGTTTGTTGTTTGTCGGTGAAGTGGGTGTTGATTGCCATCTGTGCGCGTGCGGCCCGTTCCTCGCGGCTCAACGGCGGCAATGCGTAGGCGATGTGGGCCAGCACGTCGAACAGGTCGCTTTGCTCGGCGTCGATGATCTTCTGCATCTCGACAAGTTGATCGCGGTCGAACCCTTTTTCTGCGAGACCTGCCAGAAGTTTTGCCCTTGTGTCGGGGTTACTCCAGATTGCTCGCAACTCCGCCTCGTTTTTGAAAAACTCCGGCAGTTTTCCGAAGAGCAGTTCCATGAACTGCTGTGCCGACATGGGGGTTCCGTCGGTGTGCCAGAACGAGGTGCAGGTCATGTGCTGGATCGTGCGGGCTTTGCCGTCGGCGAGTTTTACCTTTACCTTCCGCTTCTTTTCGCCCGGCTCGCTTGGCTCCTCCGAATTTTCTCGCGGCTGCGACGGAGCCTTCTCGCGTGTCTCTGCAACATCTCCGCCTTGCGGTTCGCCGTCCCATTCGGGGTCACTGAAATGGTGGTGCGCCTTTACGAAATCGTAGATCGTGAAGTGGTCTTTGCCGTCGTACAGTCGCGTGCCACGCCCGATGATCTGCTTAAATTCGATCATCGAATTGATCGGTCGCATCAGTACGATGTTCCGCACATTCCGAGCGTCCACGCCGGTCGAGAGTTTCTGCGAGGTCGTCAGGATCGTCGGGATCATCTTCTCGTTGTCTTGGAAGTCTCGGAGATGTTGTTCGCCCAGGGCACCGTCGTTGGCGGTGACGCGCTGGCAGTAGTTCGGATCGGTGCTGGTTTTCATCTGATTGATCAGATCGCGCACGGCCAGGGCGTGATCCTGCGTTGCGCAAAACACCAGCGTTTTCTGCGACTGATCGATCATTCCCATGAAAAGTTCGATGCGTTTCTTTTCACGCTCCTTGATTTCGATGATGCGGTTGAAGTCGCTTTCGGTGTAGCGTTTGCCGGTTTCGATTTCGCCTTCGATCAGCTGGTCGTCAGGCGTGTAGACGTATTCGTCGAGCGTGGTGGAGATTTGTTTGACGCGGAAGGGTGTGAGAAAGCCGTCGTTGATGCCGTCTTTGAGGGAGTAGATGAAGACGGGTTCGCCGAAGTAGGCGTAGGTGTCGGCGTTGTCTTTGCGTTTCGGCGTGGCGGTGAGGCCCAGTTGCACGGCGGGGGCGAAGTAGTCGAGGATTCCACGCCAGTTGCTTTCGTCGTTCGCTCCGCCGCGGTGGCATTCGTCGATGATGATGAAGTCGAAGAAGTCTGGAGGGTATTCGCCGAAGTAGGGGGAAGGTTGGCCGTTTTTGGGTGGGCCGCTCATGAAGGTTTGGAAGATGGTGAAGAAGATGCTGCCGTTCTTGGGGACTTTGCCTTTCTTTTTGATGTCGTCGGGGGCGATGCGGACCATGGCGTCTTCGGGGAAGGCGGAGAAGGCGTTGTATGCTTGATCGGCTAAGATGTTGCGATCGGCGAGGAAGAGGATGCGGGGGCGGCGTTCGGGTTTGCGTGAGAGGTTCCAGCGGCTGTGGAAGAGTTTCCACGCGATTTGGAAGGCGATGAACGTTTTGCCGGTGCCGGTGGCGAGGGTCAGGAGGATGCGGTTTTTGTGTGCGGCGATGGCTTCTGTGACTCGACTGACGGCGATGTCCTGGTAGTAGCGGCTGGTGTGCGAGCCGCCCTTATCCTCAAACGGCACCGTCGCGAAGCGGTCACGCCACGCATTTTGTTCGACGAAGGTTTTTGCCCAGAGTTCCTCGGGCGTCGGGTATTGGGCTATCTCCCCTTCCGTCCCCTCCTGCATATCCACACTGTAGATACCCTGCCCATTGGTGGCGTAAGTGAAGCGGACAGCCAGCTTCCTCGCATAGTTCTTCGCCTGCTCCACTCCCTCCGTCAGCGGCTTATCCCACGCCTTGGCCTCAATGACTGCCAGCTTCGTATTACGATAAACCAGCACATAATCCGCAACCATCGGCTTCCCCCGCCGCCCTCCACCTTCAATCCGTCCTGACGTAATCGGATACTCCCGTAGAACTCGGCTGCCCTCGACCACCCCCCACCCCGTCGCCTTCAAGGCAGGATCAATATACTCAGCTCTGGTCTCGGCTTCGTTCATGGCTCTACAATATCACAAGGCACCCTGAATGGATATTGACTTCGTGATTGTGACAGCGAATGATAATACTGTAGAATGACAAGAGTGATGGGCGATAATAAGCCTAGGAGTCTTTTTGAGTCGAGCTGGTATGGTACTGGTGAAATCATGATTAAAAAAACGCCAACGCCAGCATTTGAGGTTTATTTCGACGGGCCCTCCCTATATCCCGAGCAAATTCCGCTCAATGCGCTGTCGCGCACTCTTAGCGCCGTGCAGCGCATAGCGCTCGCCAAAGACGATGAAGAGGGAAACGAGGAGGAAGCCATCCGTCTTCTGAACGTTAAGCGTGGCTCGGCGATATTCCAGTGTTTTGCGCCACGCCCTGATGTGGCTGTGCAACGGATACGCCTGGTTGGGGCTATCATCGAAAAGCCAGAGCTCGCGGATCAGGCCGTGTATGCATTTAACCCCATTGAGGATCTCAGCGCGATAGCCAGATCCCTGGGATGTCGTATCACCATTCGAAATCCAGAAACCCAAGGTGTGTACGCGGCTATTGGGCCAGATAGTTTTAAAAATATCTCCTCGTCCATGTTTGTTAAGGGGGAAACGACCGTGGCGGGGCATGTTGTGCGTGTTGGCGGTGCCACCCGGACTCGTTGTGTTCTGAGAGTGGATTTCCAGCGACACTTGCTCTATTGCAAAGTGGCAAACGAGGACGTCGCCCGGGAAATCGGCCAGCATCTGTACGAGGATATCGTCGCGGATGGAACGGCATTTTTTCTGAAAACGTCGTGGAAGATCGCGAAGTTCACCGTTGCCAGCATCTATCAGCCGAAGACCGGGTCGATCCTCAAAACCTTACAGGATGTTCGCAAGATCAGCGGTAACGCATGGCGCGACGTGGTGGACCCCAAGGCATATCTTGAGGAGGTCGCCGGGGAATCGTGATAGTAGCTTTCGATACGATGACACTGATTTGGGCGTTGAAGGATAATCCCACGGAGGAAAATGCCGACTTCCATCGGCGAGCTGAACTGCTAATGAAGCAACTTACGCGGGATAAAGCGATTGTCGTACTGCCCACGATTGTTATAGGCGAATATCTGTGCAAGGTTCCTAAGTCCTCGCACGGTCAGATTGTCGCAAAGCTTCAGGAGCGGTTTCGTATTGTACCATTCGATGTTAGAGCGAGCAGCATGGCCGCAGACCTCTGGCAGAAGCGCCAAAATCTCCCACACTCACGCAGGCTTCTAAAAGCGGACATGCTTGTCATCGCTAGCGCCGAAGCGGCTGGTGCCGAGAGATTTTACAGCGCAGATGCGGAATGCCGCGCCGTGGCAGAATTAGTTATGGAGGCGTACGATCTTCCCACATTCAACGAAAAATTATTCGACGATGATGTGGACACCCAATAAAAATCGCGGCGACTTCGTTCACGTTACGCTTTTTTGCTGACGACACGCCTGCCTTTTCCTTCGGGCACCATTCCCTTTTCCCTCAGCCAACCGACGGCAATAAAAAATCTCTGCCGCTCGATCTTGAGCTTATTCGGGTGCCAGTTCTCCCTTGCCTCGAAGACAATTTCTTCATCGGTAGGTGTTTTGCCATCGAGTAGCAGGTTATTCCACGCGGCATAGACCGTCGCGAATATCTCCGCCTGCTGTACATCCATGTGCAACATCCGCTGCAACAGGCGTTCGACTTCCTCACAGCGATCGCCGAGCGCGGTTTTTGTTTTCGCAATCAACCAATCGAAGCGGTTAAACTTGATTATACGGTACATCCCATTCGCACCCAATTTGAAATTGAAGTAGCCCGCCTTGCGGGCGCGAGACTCCATATTTATGAGGTGTTTGAAATCATTAGGACCGGCAGCATCCTTCACGGGCGTGCGGCCCAGGTCGATCCCGAGCCACGCTTCGGTCATATGAGCGATCTTCTCCGCTTTGACACGACCGAACTGACCGAGTTTATTGTGCTTTTCGTGTAAGTCGCCGGCCATCGCCAAAATCCCGGCATGGGCATCGGTCGGAGAAATGCCTTTGAGCGGGACTGGAAATGGTATGGGGGCGCAGTCAACATCTTCTATTGACTGCTCGGAGGCAAGCTGCCCACTGAACGCCTGATGTAACAACGACTTCTTGAGTTCGTTCAACCCAACCAACTTCCGTTCAGTGTTAGCCCTGGCGAGGGCGATGGCGGCAAAGGATTCGCCGAGAATGCCGACGATACGATGCTGTTCGGCAACAGGAGGGAGGACAATGGGAAAGGTCGTGATATCTCTCTGGTAAAGGTGCGGAGTAGTCGCACCATTGAGCCGTGACTGGACGATGTCTTGGAAGTATGGACTTGAGAGGCAGTAGTAGAGGAATTTTGGTACAAGTAGCTTGCCGCTTCTGATGAGCAGAAGCGATGAGTTGATGGTTGTAGGCCCTGGGAGTTTCCCAACAATACCGACCTTACCAATGCCTGCGCCATCTTTGCAGATGAGGACATCGCCTTCTTGCAGCATGATCTCAGGACTCTCGTCATAGCGATCTTGGCTGATATGAAAGGCATCACGGTAATCCACAAAATCGCCGTAATTGAGCGAATGGACGGAAAGGAAAAGAGGTCCCTCCCGCGTGTATTCTTTGGCGGTGAGGCCACGCCACCCAATCCGCCCTCGAAGCTCGGCAAGTTCGCCAAGCTGCCGCTGTTGCCAACCATTCACCTTCACAACAACCTCCTGACCGTTTCCAATACTTTCGCACTCTCCGCATCCAGCGCCGCGATCTCGTCTATGATCTCCTGCGGGGTACGATGGGTGGCGACCTCCTCGCCGTTGGGGTTCTTCACCGACAGGTCGAACGTAGCTGAATCCAGCGTCTTCACGTCCAGCGTCCATGACTTGGGCGAATCCTTGCAACCCTTCTGCAACTTCACGAACTCGATGAGGTCGTCGTCGTTGAGGGGGTTGGTTTTGCCCATGTTGCGGCCGGGGTCGAGTTGATAGTACCAGACCTTCCGCGTCGGTGCGCCTTTTTCGAAGAAGAGTACGACGGTTTTGACGCCGGCTCCGAGGAATGTGCCGCCGGGGCAGTCGAGGATGGTGTGGAGGTTGCAGGATTCGAGTAGTAGTTTTCGCAGGCTTACCGAGGCGTTGTCGGTGTTCGAGAGGAACGTGTTTTTGATGACGACGCCGGCGCGGCCGCCGGGTTTGAGCATTTTGATGAAGTGTTGGAGAAAGAGGTAGGCCGTCTCGCCGGTGCGGATGGGGAAGTTTTGTTGGATTTCGTTGCGTTCCTTGCCGCCGAAGGGAGGGTTGGCGAGGATCACGTCGACGCGGTCTTTTTCCTGAATGTCGGCGAGGTTTTCGGTGAGCGTGTTGGTGTGGATGATGTTGGGGGTTTCGATGCCGTGGAGGATCATGTTCATGATGGCGATGACGTAGGCGAGGGATTTCTTTTCCTTGCCGTAGAAGGTGCGTTCATGGAGGGTCTTCATCTGGGCGGTGGTGAGGTCGCCGTGTATTTTTTTGTTTTTCATGTAGTCGAAGGCTTCGCAGAGGAAGCCTGCTGAGCCGACGGCTCCGTCGTAGACCTTTTCGCCGATCGTCGGCTTGACTACTTGGATCATGGCGCGGATGAGTGGGCGAGGGGTGTAATACTCGCCGCCGTTGCGACCGGCATTGCCCATGTTCCTGATCTTCGCTTCGTAGAGGTGCGAGAGTTCGTGCTTCTCGGTCTGTGAGCGGAAGCGGAGTTCGTCGATGTGGTCGATGATTTCGCGGAGGTTGTAGCCGCTTTGGATTTTGTTTTTGATTTCGCCGAAGATTTCGCCGATTTTGTACTCGATGGTGTTTGAGTCGGCAGCCCTTTGCTTGAAACCGTGGAGGTAGGGGAAGAGTTTTTGGTTGACGAAATCGCGGAGGTCGTCGCCGGTGAGGGCGGCGTTGTGATCGAGCTTGCCGTCCTTGTCTTTGGGGACGGCCCAGGTCTCCCAGCGGTACGGCTTGTCGAGGATGAAGGAGTATTTTTTGTCTTCGATAGCGGCTGCATCAGCCCGGTCCAGTTCCAGACCATCAAGATATTTTAGGAACAGTAGCCACGACGTCTGCTCGGTGTAGTCCAGCTCCGTCGTGCATCCGGCTTCTTTCCAGAGCACATCGTCAATATTCTTAAAAGCCTGTTCAAACATTTTTAACCTTGCTGGTTCCAATGATCTGATCGTTTCACCGTTCTGAAAAGGATAAGGCTCGGCAGAGCCACGTCAAGGCGGGTGGGTAGCCGCCGCCAGAAAGACATTTCGATTGGCAGTATCAGATAGCTGGAAGTAACATAGCCGTCGTTTGATGCGAACGGATTTCCGGATCGTATTTGAGAGGAGTTTTGAGTAATGGCTTCAGCCAGCCGCACCGTCACTGCCGATCAGGTGAATCTCCTCATCCGTGAGGGCGAAGGCTTGACGGTAGAGTTTAAGGAGCAGTTCACTTCGCGTATTGCCGAGGACATCGTGGCCTTTGCTAACGTTAAGGGCGGAACGCTGCTCCTTGGTGTACGGGATGATGGGACCATTCGCGGTGAGCGGTTGGTCAACAATTTGAAAGCGACGATCAACGACGTGGCGCGGAATTGCAAGCCGTCCATCTCTGTCGGGCTTGCGCAGGTCGGGGAGGTCGTGGCGGTGGTGGTGCCGGAGGGTACGGAGAAGCCGTATGCCTGCTCCTCAGGCTATTACCGCAGGCTTGACGGCACCACTCAAAAGATGAACCACGATGAACTCCGCATGATGTTCGCGGAGAACGATCCGATGCCGTTCGAGGAGAAGACGGTCCGAGGCTTCACCTTCGACGACATCTCCAAGGCCAAGATCAACGCTTTTACCAAGGAAGCGGACATTCGAATCGGTCGCACCGCTGCCCCTGATTTTCTGCGGAGCCTCAATGTTGCGGACGCGGCGAAGGTCAAGAACGCGGGCATCCTCTTTTTCGCCAAGGACGTGCATCGGCACATCCACCAGGCGCAGATGACGCTACTGGCGTTCAAGGGCACAAACCGGCTACACATTTACGACCGGCGAGACGTACAAGACGACCTGCTCACCCAGTTCAATGAAGCGGTCGCCTTCCTCAAGAGGCATCTGAACGTTCGTAGCGAAATCCACGGCGTGAATCGCAAGGATATCTATGAGATTCCGCTGGACGTGCTGCGAGAGGCCGTGGTGAACGCGATCATGCACCGCGACTACAGCATCACCGGCACACAGGTCAGCGTCGAAATTTACGACGACCGCGTGGAGATCATCAACCCCGGCGGTCTGCCGAAAGGGCTCTCGCGCCGAAAGCTCGGCACGATTTCAATTCGTAGGAACGCGGTGATCGCGGACCTGTTCTTCCGACTGCACAAAGTTGAACGTATCGGCATGGGCATTCAGAAGATGAAGGAGGCGATGATCGCGTCAGGGCTTCGCGAGCCGACCTTCGAGCCGAACGAATTCTTCCGGGCGGTCTTTTATCGCTCGCCAGAGTTTGCCATGAAGGAGGAGCAACCTGGCTCGAAGACGAACGCCTCAGGGTTGGTAGATGGGTTGGTAAGTGGGTTGGTAGATGGGTTGGTAGAAAATCAGCGACGGTTGCTTGTGCTGATTAAAGAGAATCCTCGTATCTCCAAGAGCGCCATGGCGAAAGCGATCGGTATCAGCACAACCGCCATCGACAACAACCTGACGAGACTCAAGGAAAAAGGCATTTTACGCCGCGTCGGTTCGACCAAGGGGGGACATTGGGAAATAATGAAAAACAAGAGTGGCATGCAGGCGGACTTTTAATAAGTGCTTATTAAATTGAAGGAGGGGATGATGCCGAGGAACACGGGGGGAGATTCTTCCGGCAGCCTTCGAATGCCCCGATGCGACCTGTGCCGCCTCCGGCCCGGAATGCCGATGGGGCGATCCGGACCACAGGCATGATGTAAAAGGGCCAAGAACGCACGGAAACCACGCGCCACGCTCTCGGTGGGCACGACATGACGAAGAACGGAACCAACAGCGTGAAGTACCACCTGCGGCAAATGCCATTGTAGAGCTTGATCCGGCGTGTTGGTCCTGCAAGAGCGGGCTGCCACCCGCCTCTAATGGGTACCGTTGTGTGGAAGGTTCTGTCCCCCTTCCTCAGGCAGTTGAGGTGGAGCCTTGGGGACAGCTTCCACGTTTATCTCGACGGCCTCGACCCCTTTTGCTTTACCGGGCCAAACGCTCAAGGCTCCCACAAAAAGCGTCCAAGTAGGAACGAGCGCCAGCCCGGGCACCAGTTCGATGGCGAAGGCCAGGAGGATGGGCCAGCGGAAGCCGAAGATCGCCACGCAGACCAGTGCGACGAGGATGTCGATGATATCTGTGCCGGGCGAGAGGAATCCGGGGAAGAAAAAAGGAAAGAAGGTAATTTGCAGCCCATCGGCCAGACCCGCGACCACGAGGGCCAGAGCCTTTCGGCGTTTCGTCACCACCGGACGCGGACGAGCGAGTTGTAACATCAGATAGTCTCCATATGAATGAGGTGGGGGCAAATGATCTTGCTTCCGATCTCACTGTTCGAACTCAACGTCCACCCGCACCCCCGGTTGCAGCTTGTCGAAAGACTCTATTAGTTTCTGCATAGCCTCCTTGACATTCTTCTCGGCCAATTCTTGCAGCCCCGGCTGCTGGGATATCTGCGCAAGAGCAGCTGCTCGCAGCATATTCTGGGCTTCCTTCGCCATTTCTCCCTTGTTGAACCTCGCCCAGGCGCTACTGGACTCCACGTACACCCGATCCAAAGGTATTTCAACAATGCTGTCATCCACCTTTGGTCTCGGCAAAATGACTGTCATTATCCGTTTGTCTGGATCAAGTTTAATATTCGATGAGCTGAATGTTTCCAGTGGAACGACATACTGAACCTTACAGCCCTCGGCCTTCACGCGGGCTGCCGTGGTACCCCAGTAAATACCCCACCCACGATATTCCTCTTTCTTTTCCACCTCGGGCGCGAACTCGGCGGAC
>WQYP01000015.1 GCA_009781185.1 Phycisphaerales bacterium
CCGAAAAGGCGTGAAACGGATCGTTTTCCGCCAAAGTTCCCTAAAAATGCTTGACTTGTATGAATTTTTCAGCAAAATAATCCCCGATATTGAAGTATCAAAAGGTGTACTTTTTGAGACTTCGCGGTGCGTGACTCGGACATATTTTGGCCGTGTCTTGCATGTCGCGTTTGTCACGATCTACCGGTTGGGTTTACGTCGCCTTTCGCGAAAATCGTAAAAGACGTTGAATCGTAGCGAATCATAGCCCGTAGGAGTTTTTCAGGCCGTAGTCTCAAGGTTGTAGTGAAAAAAAGGAGCGAAACATGAGTGCGTAGAGTAGGCCGTTGAGTACTTCCCGCAGCGGATATTCCCGTTGCGGAGAGTCTTCGCGAATCAGAGTTAAATACGGCGCGACGAAATTCTATTCGTCATTCGCGACGTCGCTGGGGTAAGGCTTCCTGCTCATGCCCTCTTATCAGAAATAAACGGCTGATTTCACAATAGATTCTAGATATAAAAATTAGTTAATCTGCTGCAGTATGATTTCTGCAGAAAATGAAACAACACAAGGTGCGGTGATAAAAATGGCAGATAATTCTCATTACTTAACAGTTGAAATGCCGGAATTTAAAGGGCTTAAATGGGTTTTCAAGCTGGTGATGCTAGCATGGGTTCCTATGGTTTTCGCTGTCGTCGGCAGATGGACCATGTCGGCATTATGGGTTTTATCGTCCTCCTTAATAGCATTTACCGTTGCGCAGATAGGGGAATCAAACCAAAGAGGAAATGTTTTGCCGGAAAGCATGATCAGATGGCTGTTGGAGCACGAATCTCCGGTTTTATTGAGCCTTTGGCTTGCCGTGGCGGTTACAGTCGTGCTTAGCCTGCTCGAGTCGTTCGTATCATGGATATACACATGGATACATCTTGTCGTAAATAGGAAAGTAACGCCGCAGGTGATAGAAGTCTCCATTACGAACACGACAGCTGTAAAGCCTGATGCCTCCACCGCTATTCAGCGTTGGCTGCTAAAAACAGATGTCGTTTATTTTCTCGACGAGAGCATCGCCGCCACAATAGGAAATCTTGGAGCCATCACCATAGCCATATTCGCGACATACCGGGCTAATGTGGTCGCGGGGCATGTCAGCCTTATCTGTCTTGCACTTTGGGTTTTGATCGCAATTCCTTTGACTATTAAAGCGCTCCGCGCCACCCGGCAGGCTGCACAGTCGCACGAAACAGTGGGCAGGGTTATTCGTGACAGCGTGGCGTTAAGGATGGATCTGTCGAGGCCGTCCTTGCTCGGCTTTTGGATGCAAAGATCATCCCCTTACGTTCATGACTTGCAGCGATCCATTGCAAAACAAGGCTTTTGGAATGCGATTTTACCCGGCTCCCTTAACGTTATTACTATGTCAACGCCCTATATTGCCGTCATTGCGGTAATCTCCACGTCGGGAAGCGTAGCCTCTTCGGTCGCGATTCTTCTCTACCTAACCCGCATGACCGGACCATTGTCAAGCCTCGCTAGGGTACTCCCGTGGATCCAGCAGAATCTTATCTCCGTGCAGCGCCTTTTTAACATGATAATCAAACAGTTTTCACCGCTTGACAAAAATGCCAGGCAAATTGACGCGATCAGTTCCTTGAAACTTGAGAATTGGGTTGTGCGGGTTGGTGACAACAGGACCATCACTTATCCTGATATTGAAGCGTCAAGCGGCGTAATCCTGTGTGTTGTGGGGCCGAGCGGCAGCGGGAAGTCCACTCTCATAAAATCAATGGCGGGTCTCCTTGAAGTTGAGAGAGGCGAACTGCAGCTCGACGGACAGACAATTAATCCATCCAGTTCCATGTGGCGTGAAACCTGCGGGCTGTTGTCTCAGGAACCGGAACTGGTTCCCGGCACAATTCGAGACAATCTAATGAATTTTGCGGATTGGACCTCCACCGAACTCATCATGCATGCCGCCAACAAAATTTTCAGCGGAGTCGACGGGACGGAAAATTGCGCGGTGGGCATTGACGACAAGGGCGTCAGTGTAGGGCAGCGGAGAAGCATCGCGCTGCTGAGATGCCTGGGAGGCAACGCTCGCGTGATCTTGCTTGATGAGCCGGTAGCCGGAGTCGACGATTCCCTAGTAAGTGTTCTGAGGGACGTCATGGAAGAAGCTCGGCGACAGGGGCGCATTATCATCCTTACCGCCCATGAACATGACTGCGAACGGCTCGGGCTGGAGCAAGGGAAAATCATTCGAATCGAATCACCTGAAGCGGTGGAGGTCATCTCTTCCCCTAGAGGATAGTAAGGCAATGCTGACAAACCACCAAACCACTTGCTCGGACGAATCTGCTACATCTGCCATGCAGGAGGAGACCGTACCGCGAGCGTATAAGTTTACCACCCCTGAAAAGCGAGAAGTCGTACTTCGTCACCAGATGGAGTTTGACCGGCGATCACAATTGAATGACCGTGAAAATGCACTTGTGATAATTGTAATGGCGTTTATCGGAGCAATCAGCTACTACTTTCTCAACTTCCCGAAGCTGGAATGGTCCTGTGGTTTTTGCCTATTCGTCATGGGATTTGCGACGCTGTCCTTCGCGACGTGCGTAGCGGTGGGCTGTATTCTCTGGAAAGGCAAGGGTTCTAACCATCCAAATCCCAGCAGCCCGTTAAGAAAGACCTCACGGCTAAAAAGAGCCTTCGTTTTTCTATTGGTTTTTGCATCTTCTGTTTTGCCGAAACGTTTTTTTCAACGGACTGCCGACATCAAACCGCATGAAGATTATGCAGAGATACGCAAGAAACGCATGGCCACCGATCACGTCAGAAAATGGGGGGTAGAAGGTATGGATCAATTGATTCATGAGAGATATCTTCATGACGCTTACCGCAATGCGGCGCAAAATAATTCTCACGAGGCAAGGATAGAGCTCGCAAAACACTGGATGATAGTGGCGTTGATGGGCTTGATAATTGCGGCCACGGTTCATCGATGGATTTATAATTCCGGTGAAAAGCCAAACGCTGATCTCACTACTGCGAATCATGTGAATAGACAGGAAAGGCGCTGAATGGACCGTGGTTCTCGACAAGAAACGCTCCATTGCGTGATGCCTTGGAAGGCGTTGCATATGGACGAACGCGATGGTGGGATTTTCGCGATCCCCTGTTGCTTCAGCTGGATCAAAGACAGTTACGGTGCCATAGGTTCAGCGTCGCTGCTGGAACTTTGGAACAGTGAGGGAGCCCAGCGTATCAGACAGCTTATTGCCGCTGGTCGCCAGCATGAAATCTGCAGTCCGCACTGCGCGTACTGGATGTCAGGACGCTATGGCGAAACAGCGTTGCGCATTGTGGAGGGCTCACAGGAATTCGTCGAGAACCAGAAAGTCAATTTAGCAGAGATTCAGCGGCGACAACCAGTGCTCCGCTCAAAGCCGATGCTTCTCAAGGTATTGCCAACTTTGCGTTGCAATCTCCGATGCACAATGTGTTACCAGTGCAATTACGACACGAATGGCTTGGGCGAAGGTATATGGAGAGAGATCGCACAACTGCTTCCCTATACGCACGAGATTGCGTTTCAGGGAGGCGAAGCAACTCTTGATAAGGGCTTCCGGAACTTTTTTGATTCCGTCGAGTTGCAGTCGCATCGACACGTAAAAATAAGTCTCATCACTAACGGCACGGTTCTCGACAAGAGGTTGCTTGAAGGGCTTCGCCATGTAAAACTGAACTATATAATTGTTTCATTGAATGCAGCTACACGAGAGACATACGCTCGAATTACAGGGAAAGATTTTTTTGAACGTGTGGTGGGCAACTTACGCCAACTGAGTGAATTAGCTCACAATCATTCTCACGGCGATTTTATTCTGCATGCCAGCTTTGTCGTTATGCGTTCTAATTTTCATGAGCTACCTCAATTCCTCGAAATTGCCAGCAGTTTGGGAATAGAAGTTCAGCTTTTAAATGTTATAGGCAACCGTAATAATGAAGATATCTTCGTTCGAACAGATCAGCATGAAACGCTGCGCCGTGTGCTTGATCAAGCGAGCCATATTTCGACCGGAACGGCCAAAGAACAGGTTGACCGTATCCGGATAATACTCGATTCTCACCGGCCTCCAATAGCCGCAAATGGAGGAGAAGAGAGGAGGATGAAGATATGAAGTCTTTATTCCGCTCAATCGGGGACTTTTTTCATTTTACGCGAGCGTATCAATGGTATCCCGGCAAGATACCGCTCATGCTGGGGTTCGCCTTGACCATGTTACTGGCCGAACCGGGGCAGCAGCATGGTCTTCTGTGGGTTTTAGCGGCCTATGTCCTAACCTGCCTGTTTCTTGCTGCTTCTTACATGCTTAACAATATTGCGGATAGGGAAGCAGACAGCAAGGCGAACAAGAGAATGGGCCTTGATGGATGGTCACGCGGAAAACAGGCTATTCCAGTAATTATTTTCACGGCCCTCACTCTGGTGGGCGGGATTGTTCTGATGCCAGCATCGGCCATTTTCGCTATGATCGGATGCTATATTCTTTCATGGAGCTACTCCTGTCCGCCGCTTCGCTTTAAAGAGCATACCCTTTTGGGGCCTTTCGTCCCTGCCTTTACGCAAGTGCCAGCGCCGGCTTTGGTGATGGTTGTGGCATGGGGCGCGTTGCCATTGCCGGCATTAATCTACCTGATGATCGTGTTCTTCTATCTTCTTCGCATGCTTTTTGTCCACCAGTTGCTTGATTATGAAAATGACCGCATCGCGGGGACGTATACGACAGCTATACAATTGGGCTTTACCGCCATGCAACGATTATTATTTCTGACGTTCACGCTGGAGCTGGTTTGCTTAATAGTTTTCCTGGTTCTTCTCGTGTCCGCTGGTTTTTCATGGATTCTTTTAATTGGTCTGGCATGGCCGCTATTTATAGTGATTCTCCGCTGGAGCCGCAGGGAGCTCATACGTCTTGACAGCTACAGTTACATTCCACTCGCAGATATTCATGAATCTCTGCTACCGCTTATCCTTGCTGTCGGCGTGGCGATGCGTGAGAAAAACTTGATGATCGCCATCGTCCCACTTATGGTTTTTCTTTTCCTAAAACGCCATATCGAGCGACTGGTAATACCGTTGCTTGGATGGAAGGAGTAGACCGATGCCTGATACCGCATGTCCGAGTCGATTTCCGGATACGTTCCTGGATTATATCCCCAACCCGTCAATGGGGCATGAGGCGTACCGGCAGTCTTTGGAGCGTTCCTTTGAAAGCGACGAAGCAGGCGCTCCTCCCATTTATGCCCTGTTAAAGGTGACAGATCGATGCAACTCGCAATGCGAATACTGCGGTCACGCAGGCAAAATGGATAAAATTGAAGATGCCTCAACGGAGTTGCTCCAGGATGTGCTCGACCAGTTGGCCGAAGTCGGGTGCGTCTCTGTCAATTTCACCGGAGGTGAGCCGATGCTACGGCCTGACCTGCCAGCGCTCGTGAAGTACGCCCGCGCACGCGGCCTGTTCCCGATACTCTTAACCAATGGTCTGCTGCTTCGCAAGCGCAGCAGCGAACTCCAGCACTCAGGTCTCGGTATGATCATCGTAAGCGTGGACAGTGTTCGCCCCGACACATATCAATCCATTAGAGGCGTAAACCTTGCACCGGTACTTGATGGTATCGAAGCGATATTGGTGTACCCGGAAGAGGACAGGCCGATCATAACAGCCACAACGGTCGTTACTTCCAAAAACATTGATCATCTCGATGAAGTGGTTTCCTGGTTTAGTGAGCGTGGAATAGGCGTGAAGCTGACCCCTTATCATCACCATGGGCGGTGGGAAGATGATCACCTGTCGCCGAGAGATTTGGAAAAATACCAAGCAGCGATTAACGGACTTAAGCGGCTTAAAGAATCCGGATGTGGAGTAATCAACTCGCAGGCTTATCTTGACAATTTCCCAGGTTTCAATTTCGACCGGAATATTCCGACGGGTTTTCGCTGTTACAGTGGATACACGACGCTTTATATCGACCCGGCGCTGAATGTCCGGTCATGCTGGTCAGCGGGGCTTCCCGTCGCGGGAAATTTACGAAAAAGCCGTCTTAAAGAACTCCTTAATGGAACCAAAATGCGCCGTATGAGACAAAAGATTCGGATGCTTAAATGCGAGAAATGCTGGCTTCTTTGCACTGCTGAAATTTCACTGAGATTTCAATGAACGGAAAAATACTAAAATTTCTGACGCTGAACGTGACGGAATCATGCGACGCGACCTGTATTTACTGCGATTGGTGGCGGACGAAAACCGCTCCTGAGTCATTTAATGCCCTCGCTGATGCGGTAGATCAAGCCGCGTTAATGGGTGTTCGTGCCATTCGAATATCGGGTGGCGAGCCCCTCCTCCGCCCCGACCTGCCATCGCTGGTCGCGCATATTCGCCAGCACGGGCTTGTCAGCATGGTCTGCACGGCAGCCAAATGCGAACTTTCCACCCTTCTCGCACTGATTGACGCCGGGCTGGACGTGCTGTCCGTTTCGCTTGACACTCTTGATCCACGGTTGTTTCGCCGAATCCGTGGCTACGAAATCGCACCGGTCCTTGAGAACCTGCGTTGCCTTGCTGAATTGCGGGGCAAGGCCGAATACGAGATTGTTTTGAGTGTCGTATTGACGCGGCTGTCGATAGATGGTTTGGCAGATATTCTGGAGTACGCCCAAAAATATAACCTGCCCGTCAACATTACGCCTGTGCAGATCGGTCCATGCGGGCGAAATACGTCGAAGGATGCGGTTGCTTTTGGCGTTGAAGACGCCCCCATCCTTCGCAACGCCATGCGCGTTGCCAAGGAAGCGGTCGCGACAGGCCTTCGGATTATCAACTCCGATGAATACCTAGACGGCATAGCCGTGTATATGGTAAACCGCCGCCTTCCTGCCGGTTATTCCTGTCATGCCGGCGACTCGACCGCCATTCGTCTTGCCGGCGGGAAGCTGAAACTTTGCCATTCGCTCAAAGAAATTCAGGGCACCGATCTGGCCGCGACATGGACTTCCGGCGAGGCAGAGAATCTCCGGAAACGCATGGCCAGCCTTGATTGTCCCGGCTGCTGGCTGTCATGCCATGCCGACACCCGCAGACCCGTCGCTCATCGTTATGGCCGTCCGGAAATTTGGGAGGCGTTATAGATGATAGATTTACATGTACATACCACGCATTCTGACGGGACATTTACTCCGGACGAGGTTGTGCGATACGCAAAAGAGAAGGAATTGGCCGCAATCGCCATTACCGACCATGATTGCGTATCCGGAGTGAAGGAAGCGAAGGAAACTGGAAATAATCTCGGCATAGAAGTGATTGCCGGTATTGAATTTTCTGCAAATCATGAAGCACAAGACTTCCATATCATTGGTTTAATAATAGATATAAAGAATACTCTTCTGAACGAAGCTATCGCAAGGCAGTCTAAAGCTGCGGAAAAATGTGCTGAACGAATATTCGAAAGGCTGATCGCCAGCGGATTTAATCATATATCTTTTGATGAATTTCGAAGGCAAGGCTCCCCTAGCAGTAAAGGACATTTTAAGCAGTATATGACTTCAGCAAATTTGCCATGTGCCCCTAAAGAACTGGAAAAACACATCGGCAAGGAAGGCATGGCATATGCTTTTTTCCCGCTAAGATCATTGACGGTTGCTGACGCGATATCCGTCATACACGATGCCGGAGGTCTAGCTATCTGGGCACATCCGTTCACTAATAAATTTCACCAGTTTGGTCGGGAGGAAGTGGCTCAAGCCGCCATAACTTTCAAAGCTATGGGCCTTGATGGCGTTGAAGCCTATTGGCCAGGGCTTTGGCAGGATGATTTTGATTATATTATCGATTTGGCGGAAAAACATAAGTTTTTCATATCAGGCGGCAGCGATTTTCACGGCAACAAAGCCCAGTCTGACTTGGGAAATGGAAAAATTCCCTATTCTGTTTTAAACGCAATGCTGACTGCGAAGGCGAACATCAGGAGGCACCATGAACAATAGAGTGCGAGAGGAAATAAACCGCCGTCGCCTTCTGGAAAAGGAACGAGCGCAGCGTCTTGGTGAATGGGCACAGGGAAACGAGGCGGGGCCATTCAAGCTGATGTTTTTTCCGACAAACACATGTAATTTAGAGTGCGCGATCTGCTGGCAGCGAAAGGGCGTCCACGACTACTCGGAACTTTCCGCCAAACGCCAGGTGGATCTGATCGACGAGGCTATCGAAATCGGTGTGCGTGAGTTCGTCATCGGTGGCGGCGGGGAGCCCTTGATGCGTTGGAAAACTCTTCGTCCGCTCTTCGAGAAGATCCGGGCCGCTGATCTTTATGGCATGCTATTCACCAACGGAACGCTCATCGGGTCCGAAACGGCTGCAAACCTGGTTGACATGAAATGGAACAAAGTTTTGATAAGCCTGGACGGACTTAAGGAGTCCAACGACTGCGTGAGGACGGCAGGATCGTTCGACCGAATCGCGCAAGGTATTCAGTGCCTGCTTGACAAACGAGGGAATCGGTCATTGCCTGTCATCGGCGTTGGCTGCGTCTTAACACGACAAAGCATCCGGGATCTTCCCCACTTGATGGATTTTTTGGGGAAACAGGGTTGTGACCAACTGAACCTTATTCGGCTTGTCGTTTATACGGAGAGTCAAAGAGAATATGCGGTTACGCCCACCGAAATGGATGAATTGCAAGGTATTCTTGAATCCTCGCAAAAGACGGCTGCTTCTTTCGGAATGGTCACCAACCTCGCCGAGTATATGGACGGGAACATCATCAAGCAGGCTGAGTCATTCGAACATATTCTCCTCAGCGACAGAACGCTGGCGGCAGGAGGCCAGTCGTTCTGGAACTCGCTTTGTTTTGAACCCTTTTCAAACATGGTCGTTCACTCGAACGGCATGGTCGGACCATGCTGTATGAGCGGAGATGCCTCGCTGGAATCGCTCGTGGAGCAGTCCTTGGCCGACGTCTGGTATGGCGAGAAATTTTCAAGCCTTCGCCAGGGCATTCTTTCCCGTTGTCCGGAATCGTACTGCCGGATATGCGATATCAATGTGTTTGCGGAAAACCAACGTCTACGCGCATTGGGAGGATCGCTATGAAACAAAATCACCTTTCCTGCACACTCCCCTGGAAAGCGCTGTTCATGGACATGCGTTACGGACGTCTGAGCGCATTGCCATGCTGTGCCACTTGGATTAACCGCAGCTACGGACCAATCGAAGACGGAATGTCGATCCTTGAATCGTGGAATGGTCCCGGCGCTGTGGAGATTCGGCGTTTGATGATCGAAGGGAAACAGGAAGAACTTTGTGCGCCTGATTGCCCGTGGCTGTTTTCCGGGAAGTTCGCGGAGAATGCTGCCGAGATAGTTCCAGGACCGCCTGAATTTGAGGCCAACCAGCGTCTCAACAACCAGGAAATAAGCGAGCGCAAAACCATCCTGAAATCACTGCCAATGGCGCTCCGTATCATTCCAACCCTGCGGTGCAACATCAGATGTCGGATGTGCTTTCAGGATCATAAAACGGACTTCAGGCTCCCCGAAACATTTATGGCCGACATGCGCAAGCTCGGAAAATGCGTCTACGACTACCATCTGCAAGGCGGGGAAGTGTTGATCTCCGATCAGTTTCGCCAGTGGGCGGCCCCTGATTGGTTTTCCGAGAACCCCCAGATGTTGCTGAGCATGACCACCAACGCGACGAAAATACCTGAACAGAACTGGCGAGTTCTTCAATCTCTGCGCATCAACCACATCACCATTTCCGTCAATGCCGCCACGCGCGAGACATACTGGTACGTCGCTGGTGCCGACCTGTTCGATGACGTCATGCGGAATATCAAGGCGCTCAAAGAATTAAGTCGATTGCATAGAATTCAACAATTTCAAATTTTTCTTAGTTTTGTCATCATGCGATGCAACTATCGCGAACTGCCTGCATTCGCGCACATGGCCAGTCAGCTCGGATTACCGTTCCGGTTGCTGCTTATAGAAGGGGATCGGGAAGGCGAGTCGATTTATACCAACCCTCCTATTTTAAGGGATATCATTGAAGTTCTTGACGAAGCGAAGCCTCTTTCATCAGAAGAATCCATTCCAGAACTCAATCGGGTTCGGGAGTCGCTTCAGACAAGTCTGACATCACAAACTTTTAGGATGAATCAATGAAGACTTCCACCACTATTCCAGATGTCCTGTTGGTACAGCCGCCATATCCGGGGCCGTATAACTTTTGGAAATCCGAGTGCCTTGGCATGGGCTACCTGGCGGCGGCGCTGGAAAAACGCGGGTATGTGGTACACGTACTTGATGCTTTTCTGATGGAGATGGATGTCGAAGCGGTTTTGCAGCATATCCGTAATGCGCCGCCTCGTTTATTGCTTGGTTTTTCCATGCTGACATACGAACTCTATCGTACAGGGGAATCCATACTTCGTCGCCTTCGAGCCGAAGGCTTCAACACGCACGTAACCGTAGGATCATGGTTTCCGACATTCTGGCATCGCACGATGATTGAGGAGGGCTTTACGGCTGATTCCATCGTCATAGGCGAAGGAGAACGTAGTATTTGTGCCCTTGCCGATTATCTCAAAACCGGAAGCTGGAGCACGGACGGCTCTTTTTTGAAACGCGAAAAGATAGGGAACACCCTCGTATTGCATCAAAATGCCACTCTATCGGATATCGACAGTCTGCCGCCACCACGCCGTGACTACCTCCCAGAAGCCATTCGACGTTATTACCTTGCGACGGCTTATACCGCTCGTGGCTGTGGCCACAGCCACTGCACATTCTGCTCCGTTCCGCTCTTTTATAAGGGAGGGCCAAAGCATCGCCTGCGATCTCCGAAAAATGTCATTGACGAGGTCGAAACTATTTCCCGTATGGGGGCGGATTTTCTTTTCTTCGTTGATGAAGATTTTATAGGCGAGTCTCCGGAAGGCCCGAAACGCACACTCAAAATTTTCGAAGGGATAGCCGAGAGAGGCATTTCAATGCGATTTACTTTCAACTGCAGAATTCGCAGCGTGGAGAAGGAATTATTCAAACCTCTTGCTGATCTGGGTTTGGCTGCGGTCTATATCGGTATGGAGTCAAATATAAACCGTATGCTGAAGCTTTTTGCCAAGGGCGCATCCAGCGACGATATTTACCGTTCCGTCGGCATCTTGCACGACCTTGGCGTGAAAATCGTCCCAGGATGGATCATGTTCGAACGCGATACCTCTCTTGATGAAGTGGAAGAACAAATCAAATTTTTGCTCGGCATCAACACATATCATGTCAATTTTCTCAAGCCTTTGTACGTAATGAAAGACACGCCTATGGAGAAGATGTACGGAGACGAACTTTATCGCACATTCTTCGACAGGAAATATTATTTCAAGGACCCGGACGTTGATCTCTTGGTTCGCATTCTATCCAACGACTATTTGCCCGAAGTGATGCCGCATACGAATGGTATCTATCATATTTGGCACAAACTGCTCGCGTATGGCACAGGTGACCATCAGCGCCGGTACGATTTCATCAATAGCAGAATGAGAGAACTCAGTCTGAGTTTCGCTTCGGAACTTATCGGAAGAATACGGTCCCGCTCCTTGAACGGGCTTGCCCGAACGCTTTCTGATCATGCACAGGAATGGTGGAAGATAAATTGCGAAATTGATGACCTTGCAAAATGTATAACTCAACAACCACAGGAATGAACATGAAGAAGTTTTTCAATTTGTTCAGGCGGCGTGAGTGGCACATGGTGGATGCGTCTTTTGCGAACTATCCTTACGCGACGCAATCCGCATCGCAAAAAATGGACATATACCTCCCATCGAGCAAAGGCAAGGTCAACGTCATCCTGAACATTCACGGCGGCGGCTGGTGTACGGGGGACAAGACAAGTGACACCGATGCTTGCAAAAAAGCTGCGAAAATGGGATATGTGGCGGCAAGCATGAATTACCGTATGCTCATACCCTGGTTGTCTTTGCCACGATGGTTGCAGCCCGTGAACTGTAAGGGGATGCTCGATGACATCGGAAATGCAATTGCTGCGTTGAAAGCTAAACTGATCGCGGAAGACTACACGCCGAATAAACTTGCAATTACAGGCTGGTCGGCGGGTGGACATTTGGCGATGCTCTATGGCGGCAGTCGATATCAGCAGTCTTCGATCCCCATTGCGTTTTTGTTTACGGATTGTGCTCCTACTGATTTAACCGATGCCGCATTATTTTCGAATTTACGCAATAAGAGTGTCACCGCCCTGCTTTCCGCGCTGGCTGGCCGGAAAATCAGCCGTCAAGACGTTTTTAACAAGGCCCCCACGCTGCGGGAACTATCCCCATTATATTCTGTAGATTCCGGATCGCCCCCCATTTTGATGCGTTATGGCGCTCTGGACAATATGATTCCGCGTTCACAGGGCACCGCGATGCAAGCCGCACTGAACGCTGCGAACGTGCAGAATGACCTGTTTGTGTATCCGAATACCGGACATGATTTACATAAGCCTGATCCATCTGACGCAGGGATATCCGATGCTTATATGACGAAACTGCGAGAATATCTAGCCGTTCTTTTTCATGATGGAGGTGAGATTTCAACATGGATTTAAACTCTTTCGATCCAGTAGCGACGGACTACGATTGTTTTGTCCATGATTTTCATGGAAACAGCGACGGGTTTGTGGAATTCCACCTGTCGCTGGCCGACAAATACGGACAGGACGGCATCTTGGACATCGCCTGCGGAACCGGCGCGCTGACAATCCCGCTCCTGCAGTCCGGCTACGACGTGACCGCGCTCGACCTGTCCGCCGAAATGGTCGAGGCTACAAGAAAAAAAACTGAAAAAAACAACCTGCGGGCGGATTTATTCGTCGCCAATATGGCCGATTTCGATATAGATCGGAAATTCTCGCTTGCCATCATCGCCCGAAGCGGTTTTATGTACCTTTTGACCGCCCAAGAACAGCGACTGGCGCTTTTGAATATTCGCAGGCATTTAACCGACGGCGGGGTGCTGACACTGAACACTTTTCAGCCGCATCCGATCATGCAGGCAGAAAGCATGAAAGCCTCTCCTGGCGAGTATTATCCGCGAGCCGAATACGTCAACCGCGAAGGGAAAAACACGCGGATACTATACGCCGCTGTTTACGACCATATCGCGCAAATCATGCGAGGCAGTTGGATATTTGAAACGCTTGATAGTGCCGGCAATGTAGTTGACGCTCGCACCTATCCTCAAGTGACGCGCCACACCTATCGGCAGGAAATGGAGCACCTATTTGAGCTTTGCGGGTATGATATTTTAAACGTGCACAACAATTATCGCTGTGATGCTGCGAAGGATATTTTTATATGGGTAGTGAGGAAAAAATGACTCTGGACAAAGCACCGATTCTGGGAGTATTTCCTCCGTTTTGGCGGGACGAGGGGCCGCATTTTGTGCTTTCCCATTTTCAGGGTCTGATGAAAAGTCTGGGTGCGGATGTGCGGATTCTGGATCTTAATATTGAAGCATCGCTTGCGTTAAAAGAGAGATGGGGCGATTTGAGCCGAAACTGCGATAATATCTGGAACGAGCCACAGGATGTTGCCGGTTGTATAGAAAAATCCGGCATTGCCAACTTGCTTGCGAAAGCGATTGCGGCCCATCAGCCTTCATGGGTCGTATTTCTGAGCGTTAATGCCGCCCGTAATCATGCGACGCGTCTTTTGATCCGGGAGGTCCGTGCTCGGTTTCACGAGAAAATCCGCATTGCTGTCAACGGACCTTTATGCCTGGGGCAAAAGGATGCAGCCGCGATTTTTCCGGAAGCCGATCTGGTTTGGAGTGGCGCATTGGAATCGGCTATTCCAGGTCTTATGGGGCAATGCGATAAAGGTACTCTCCATGATTTTTCCGAGCGAGAATATTTTCCGGATTATTCGGGCATGGATATGTCGAAATATTCCAAGCCGGAACAGCTTATCTATACATGGAACTTCGGTTGCCGATTTCGTTGTCGGTTCTGCCTGCAAGGTGCTCAGTACGCCCAGGAATTCAGGCGATCACCGTTGGGGCTTTCAGGTCGCCTTCAAAAACTTCTGACGGATTTTCCGACGGTGAAATATATACGATTCTATGACGGAAGCCTCAACGCAGATAAAAACCTATTTCATGATTTTCTTAATGAGCTTGATGGCAAGAACATTCTTTGGGGAGGTCATCTAACGCCCATGCCGTATCTTGATCGGTCGATCGGCGAGCGTTTGCTCTCCGCCGGGTGTCTTGGCGTTAATATAGGCGTGGAGAGCGGTTCCGACTCAGTCCGCAAACTTATGGGAAAACCGAATAGTCTTGACGTTGTCGAGTTTTGCATTCGAGAATTGCACGCTGCTGGGGTCTATGTTAGCATCAATTTAATGGTCGGTTATCCAGGAGAGACAGAAAACGACTTTAATGAGACTTTGCGGTTTACGAGCAGGATGGCGGAATTTGTGTCGTGTATCGTCGCTAACAAGACGGGAATTTATGCGGGGACGCCGCTGTTCGTGGATGCTGGGAAGCTCGGAATCAATTTAAACGGCGATGTTCGTCACGAGTTTTTATTCAACTATTGGGAGTTGGCGGACGGGAGTAATACGCAAACTATTCGTCAGGAGCGACTTTTGAGGATCGAGTCGCACATAGAAAGTCTTGGTTTGAAGAACGCGAGATCACCCGATGCCGAAGATGAGGGAACCCGCGCTTTGAAGCATTGGAGGATTCGTAATCGAAAAGGAGTGCCATCCACATGTGCGGAATAGCTGGTGCTCTTGTTTACGAACCGAAAGTTGCGAGATTGGACCGTCTTTTAGCGGCGGTGAGCGCTTCCGCTGCTCGTGGCGAAGACTCGTTCGGAGTTGTGCGTTGGTCGCCGTCGTCCGGATTCAGACGTTTTTGCCGCATAGGTCAGAGTCAAGACGGATGGTTGCAGTCCGTCGGTGTTCCGGAAGCCGCAGAACCCACCATTTACATTCACACGAGCCGGGCCGAACCGACCACCGAATGGCGGCGGGAAAAAAGCGAAACAGACATCCCACCATTCGTCGAAAGCGGGATTGCCGTAGCTCACAATGGAATCATCGCCAATGACGAGGAACTTGTTACCAAATACAATTTGTCCCGCATGTCACTCATTGATACGGCGATCCTTCCATCTCTTGCGGCTTCTATAGGAGTCTGGGAGGCAACAGCCGCGATCAAAGGTGGGTTTGCACTGAGTATCATTGATTCACATCGCACGGCGCTCGTGTTGTGCAGGAATTTTTTGCCGCTTTCGCTTGCTTGGGAGCCCGGAATTGTCTGTTTCGCAAGCGAGGCTGCTTTTTTTTCTGGCGCGGATCAACCCTTTCAGTCTTACCAAGTATGGGATTTACCACCGTATACTGGTATTGAGTTGTACAGCGACGGGTATTGTACGCCTGTCGCATGGGAAAAATTGCCCAACCGGCAAGCAAAAGCGACGAGGTATCCTTATCCTCAATTGGATTGGAGGGTGCATGGGTAAACGTTGTGTGGTTGTATGCTCAGGCGGGATGGATAGTACTGCCGCCGCTGCTCATGCCCGTTATATCGATGGCCTAAGCCTCGTTTTGCTACACTTCCGATATGGTTGCCGGGCCGAATCTCGTGAAGTGGAAGCGATAAAGGCCATCACTTCCGTTCTGGAAGGCGAGTGCGTGTTTCAAGATCTGGCCTGGCTTAATCAGTTGGGCAATTCTCGTTTGACAGATCACAATGCTCCTATCGCCGGCCCAGTTGAAGGCGCGGAATATCCCCACGAATGGGTTCCGGCGCGAAATTTGGTCATGATCGCCTATGCAGCTGCTTTCTGCGACGCTCACGGGATTGATAAAATTTACATGGGGCTGAACATGGAAGAGAGTTCAGTCTATCCGGATAATACGGTCGAATTTTATGAACGCCTTAATAGCGTTTTGCCACTGGCGACACTGATACGTCCAGTGATCGTGATGCCCCTTGCGCGGATGATGAAATGGCAGATTGTTAAACACGCGCACAAAATAAACGCACCGATTCACCTGTCATGGAGCTGTTATCGTTCAGGGACGGTTCATTGTGGATGTTGTGGCCCTTGCTACATGCGGCGCACGGCGCACTTGATGGCAGGAATTCCGGACACCGTGGAATATGCCGAAGGTCAATGACTTGGAGATGATATCGCATGAATAAAGCCCTGGCGGTCGCCATCCCCACCTGCTGCGGTCGCAGCGAGGACATTCGGATCGGTTACGTTCTGGAATCGCTTGCGCTGCAGCCACCGTCAGACTATTTTGATTCTCTCGACATCTATATTTGGGACGAAGGCGTGACGCCTGTGACTTCGGATCGCTGGGTTCGGCTTGTGATGGATCTTCTCGTCCATCGAGGGCATTCTCCCCACTATATTCGTCGTGGTCCGTCTCGCGGCGTGGCGGAAGCTCGCCGAAATCTCATCGCCACCATTCCGTCATCGCACGACAAAATCCTGTTGGTGGATGATGACCTGTTGGTGATGCCGGGGGCCATCGATTCGCTTCTTGCCGAAGCGGCAAAAGCTGAACGGTTTGGGTTCATTCAAGGAACCAAAATTGAGCTTGACGCAAGCCGCACCTACCACAACGACATCAACCAGCTCACCGAACACGCCCCAGATCAAGGTGCGACCCGTATCTGGTTCGGAGATGCCGCATTTTTGCTCGTCAACCGGGATGCCTTGAGACACGTCAAATGGGAACTCATGACCCGTTTCCGCGAGGAAGGCCTGCCGGGTGAAGACGTCGCAATGACTCTTATGATCGCCGATCGCGAACCTTGCTATGGCGTCGCGGCTGCCGCCGGATACCACATGCCGCTCTCCTCGCCTCGTTGGCGCTGGGAGGTACCGAGCGATTTGCTTCAATTCGAGATGCTTAAATCGGTTGTTTCGGCAGAGACTCTTGAAAGAGCTATGCCTCACCTGGCCAAATACATCCGTAATCAGACTGGCGCAGTGTCTGACAGTGCAGGTGTAGGGCATCTGCCACATGCGGAGGGCAAATCTCAATGACCCTCCCAGTTCCGAAATTTTCGACAATCATCGCGTCGCATGGTCGTGCAAGCCTGCTGGCGAAGCTGCTTGAATCCCTGAACCAGGCTCAATCCTCAACCGCCGCAAATGTTGAGATACTGGTCGTCGATTCCACGCCTGCTGCGGAAGACTCGACGATTCAGGAAGCCTGCGTCAGATTCGGCGCGACCCTGATTAAAGGCCCGTTAAGCGTCAGGAGCAAACGCAACATGGGAGCCCGTTCTGCTACGGGTGATTGGCTTTTTTTCGTCGACTCGGACTGCGAAGTTTCACCGGAAATCTTCAACAACTATAGAAAAGCGTTCGACACGGATTCTGAGTTTAAGGCCGGAGCCGGCCCCACGGTGTTCAGGAACGATGAAACGCCATTTACCAGACTGATTCAACATTCTTCGCTGCTCTCTCCGTTTCGTCAGCCCGCGGGCACGGGATGTTTGCTTTGGGCTACGACGAGCAATCTCGTTGTTCGCAAGGATGTCTTCGATGCTGTGGGTGGATTTCGGGAAGATTTTCCATTTCGACTCGGAGGAGACGACACCGACTTTTGCCTCCGATTGCATAGCGAAAATCATCAAATCAGAGCTGTGCCGGAAGCGATCTGTTTCCACTCGTGGCTTACGTGGAGCCGCCCATCTTTGCTGATACGACGCTCATTTCGTTGGGGATGGATGCATGCAATCCTGCTACGCGAGCACCCGCGCTATCGCCGTATTGATGCTCCGGGACTCCCAGTTCATGCGTTAGCTTGTGCAATTCTTGCATGTGCCGGGGCATTTGCCGGGTTCCTGTGGTTTCTGCTTGCGCCAGTACTTTTTATAATACTTTCCATCATTTTCCATGCGGTCTTCGTGTCTGTAAAAGCCGCCAGCCCGCGACGTGCGTTTATCGAAGACCTCGCGCTTGCTCTTGTCGAGTTGCCCTTCGGGTTTGGTCGCGTCGTTGGTTCTCTTACAAAGTTTTCTCTACTGGGATTATTCTTTCGGCTTGATGCGGACAACGTTGCCGCATATCAAATGTTCCCAGAGACTGCACGAGGCTTGTGGTGCGATCATCTCGCATTCCTGTGTATCGCGATCTGTATTGGGGTGGCAGCATGACAGACAGCCTGAGCATCGTGATTCCGACCAATGGCCGTCATGAACTCGTGACCGCCCTACTCGACAGCATTCACACGGATGCCAAAAACGCGGACCTGAATATTGAAGTGATACTCGTCGATGACAGCAACGGAACTGTGGCTGACCAGATGATGCAGATCGCGGCTGCTCATAACGCAACGGTTATTCACGGCGTGAGTCAGGTCGGTGAAAAACGCAATGCGGGTGTGATGAAAGCAAACCATGACCTGATCCTATTTTTGGATTCTGATGTGAAGATACGGCCCGGTACTCTCCGCGCCCATGTGAACCGCCTCTCTCGTGAGCCGGAAAATGTTGCCGGTTGTCTGGGTAAAGTCATCTTCGTTGGACAACCCACATACGCGTGGCAAGTCATAGAATCCATGCAACTGCCTCTCCCTTTTTCAGAATACCCGGAACTGGCGGATTATGTCACTTGGGGCCCAACTGCAAACCTGTGTGTGCGACGTAAGCAGTTCCTGCAGGTAAGAGGCTTTGATACCACTCTCCCACGCTATGGTGGCGAAGACGTAGACCTCGGATTTCGTTTGAACAACCAGGGGCTGCGAATCGCCACCGCACCCGATGCCGTTGCCGAACATGCGATTGAGACTTGGGGCACCTGGTATCAGAATTTGCGACGTCTTTGGAGCTTTGGACTAGCAGATTACTACCTGCTTATCCGCCACCCGGATCGTTGTTTTTATGACTTCCCAACCGGGCCTATGCTTTGGCTGGTTCAAACCCTGGTATTGCTCGTCTTGATTGCGAGACAGTCCATAACACCTATAGCGGCAGTCTGCGCGATCGGGGTATCTGTGGCAGCCTACCACCTTGTTTACGCCTTAATAAAACGAGAAGCGGGTTCTCGCCTGAGAGTTCACCTGCTGGGACCGTTCGTATTCTGGATCATGGACTTTGCCAAGGCGTTTGAATCGCTGAGACATGGCCGTCCGGCGTTTGTTTTTCAACGGATAAAATTTCATGATGACTCAATTGCGCTTGACTGGAAAGAAATCGCCGCAAGCGCCTGGGGGATTACTGCATCAAGTATCCTCTATCTTGCCGTGATTCTTTTAGCGAAGATATTAGCCAATCATGTAGGATGAGTTTGATATGTCAGAAGCATGGTCTCAAATCGCGTTGCGTTATGCCAAAGTCTCGGATGATATACGTCAGCGGTTCCTGCATCCGGCAATGCGGGAAGCAATCAAGGAAGATGTGACGTTGCGTTCTAATTGTCTGGATTACGGATGTGGTCCGGGTGAACTGGCTTTAAGCCTGGCCAGCCTGTTTGAGAAGATCGTCCTGGTTGACGCGGCTCCTGATGCGTTAATAGAAGCATCCAAAAAACTTGGTCCAAGGGCAGCCGCTCTAAGCCCATCTGAATTTTATGCCACGGAGGAAATGTTCAACGCTATAGTTTTCTCGATGGTTCTAACGACAATACCCACCGATAATGAAGTGGAATACTTGCTGTGCGAACTTGCCGTACGGCTTAGAAAAGAAGGAAAGCTAATCATTGGCACAACACACCCTTGCTTCACTTTTACAGCGCTTTCACAAATTTCATATTCGTCATCCGGCTCTTCTTATGCCGTACAAATTGAGCCGGGGCTGGAGATTACAGAATATCATCGCCCTCTTAGCCGCATTCTTGACTTGTTGGCAAAGGCTGGCCTTCGGATTCTTCGTGCTCGGGAGATATATGACACCCCGAACTATTATCTCGAACGGGGCGAAGAGCCGTCCCGTTATGCTGGCATATTGCCTATTTTTCTTGTGTTGACATGTGACTGTCCCACAATCCAGGAATCCAAATGAGCGGGCGAAAACTTTATCCGCTCCGTGACACCGCACTGTGGCGGGACAAGGGATTCCTCCAAGGAAAATAGGAGGCCGACGCGACAACACCCCAGCATCCCCTCAAATCGCACTGGTAAGCACTGGCAAGCTGTCGTCGATGACGATAAAGTACGATCGTGAATCCACGCATAACTGTCAGCGGGTCGTGATCTGTTCCCGCTCGCTTACAGTTACAGTCAGGGCAGAGCCAAGGAAGATTTATGCGACAGTCGCAGTTTTCATGCGTTGAAGCTGTCAGTCGCTTGATGCCTTTTTAGGAGTCAGTCGTGAAAACTCCCAGACGTAGCCAAGTCGGCAGCAGCCAAACCGACAATCTTGCCAGGAACGCCATCGCCACCGCACTGGACGTGTTCGAACAAATCGACAACGAAGCCAAGCAGAAGAAGCTCGCCCATCGCGGAGTATTGGAACAGGCCAGAGCCAATGCCCTTGCGCGGATCGAAGAATTGCAGCAGCAGGTCTCGCATCTCGACGAAGCTCTCGCGGCAGTCGATAGCATCAAGTCGCCGCAGTTGAAAACAGCACCGTCGAAACCAATCTCGTCCAAATCAGCACGACCGAAGCCAACTCCGCCGACCGCAGCCCCCGCTACCACCTCCGCCAAATCCGCCCGTCGCAAAGCCCTCAGTAAATGGGGCAAAGTACGCAAGCGTATAGTCGAGTGGCTGAAAGCTCGCCCCGGCCGGAAATTTTCAGCGCGCGATCTGGCCAATGCATTCCCGGAACTGGGAAAACAGCAAGTCAGTCTTTTCCTAAAGCCATTACGGGACACCGGGACAATTCAGACTGATACTTCGGAAGGAGTTGTCAAAACGAAGTATTACGTCAAGTGACGCTTAAAACGATTCCATAGCCCCCCCCGTCCCCCAAGAGGGAGGGGGGACTTCCAAAAAATGACGGGATTTGAAATTATGACAGCACGTAGTCACGCCCAAACCGGAAACTTCGCCGACAATGCCATCGCTAAAAAAGCACTGGACGAAATTCAAAAAATCGAAGCGGAAGCCAAGCAGAAGAAACTTGCCCAGCGAGAATCATTGGAACAAACCAGAACCAGCATCCTTGACCGAATCGAGGAACTCCGGCGTCAACTCGCTCAGGTTGATGGCGCTCTCGCGATGATCGACGGCAAAAAGCCAACACAACCGAAACCAAGCTCAGGCACAGAAAAAAGGCCCCGCCGTAACTGGGATGAAGTGCGTGAACGTGTGTTACGCTGGATGGAAGAGCGTAAGGGTGAAAAGTTCCATGCTCGCGATCTGGCCAAGGAGTTCCCGGAACTGGAAGGCCAGCAAGTCAGTCTCTTCCTGAAGCCACTACGTGATGTCCTGGCAATTCGAACCGACAAAACTGAAGGCGTGCAGAACGTGAGATACTACGTCGTTTAGGAAAAATCGCCATGCCGCATCGTCATTTTCATGCAACGCGATCCACCAGACGTAATTCCGTGACTCCGGCAATTCCACCGGAAGAAAAACGACGGCAACTGGAAAGCGAAGCATTGCCGCTGATGGATCAGATCTTCACGATGGCCAGGCGAATGGTCGGTGAAAAATCGCAGGCTGAAGAACTGGTGCAGGAAACTTATCTCCGCGCGTTTCGCTCGGTCGATCAGTACCGCCTGGGAAGTAATATCAAAGCGTGGCTTTCCACCATTTTGCGGTCGGCATATATTGATTCATATCGCCGCGTTCAAGCTCACAGCCGCAGCGGTACGCACGAACCGTTGACGTCGGATATCTTTGCAAACCCCGAACGGAACGATCTGGCCACCGACCCGACCGAATTTATGTCCGTTCTGGACCTGATGGTGGATGACGACATCCACGAAGCAATGCTGCGGTTGCCGGACATTTATCGCGAAGCGTTCGTTATGGTGGTCGTCAGCGAACTGACCTACGAGGAGGCAGCCGAAGCGTTGGGTGTGCAGATAGGAACGGTCAAGAGCCGGGTGTTTCGCGCCTGCCAGGACCTCAAGATGCGGCTGTGGCCATACGCCGTCGAAAGAAGGATGGCTTCGCGGGTGAAGGGTGGGGAAGCCCAAACAAGCGTTTACATCCGCGCCCATTCTCAATCGCTTCGCAACTTCAGCAAGTCCTAAATATCTACACTCATGCCTTGTTACTTCAGCCACTTCACGACATCGTCGTGACCGTTCGAAGTCGCCAAAAATATAGGCGTTGCACCATTCTTGTCCTTGGCGTTGATGTCCGCGCCCTGTTCTCTCAACCACTTCACCGCTTCGATGTGACCTTCCAAAACCGCCGGAAATATGGGCGTCATGCCATTCTTGTCCTTGACGTTTACATTCGCGCCCTGTTTTTTCAGCCATGCCATCGCTTCGACGTTTCCTCCCCAAGCCGCCATATGCATGGGCGCTGCGCCAGGTTTGTCCTTGGCGTTTACATCCACGCCTTGTCTTTTCAGCCATCGCATCACTTCGACGTAACCTCTGTGAGCCGCCGAAAACATGGGCGTCGCACCAATCTTGTCCTTGGCATTTACATCCGCGCCCTGTTTTCTCAGCCATTTCATCGCGTCGAGTTGCCCCCCCAAAGCTGCCGCATGCATGGGCGTCGCGTTCTCCTTGGTCTTGGCGTTGACGTCCGCTCCCTGTTCTTTCAGCCATATCATGGCTTTGATCTGCCCTCCAAAAGCCGCCACATGCATGGACGTTACGTTGTTCTTGTGCTTGCCGTTGATGTCCGCGCCTTGCTCTTGCAGCCACTTCATGACTTCGACATGACCTCTCCTCGCCGCGATATGCATGGGTGCTGCGCCGTTCTTGGTCTTGGCGTTGATGTTCGCGCCTTGTTCCTTCAGCCATGCAAGCACATTCACGCGGCCCTCTCGTGCAGCTACATGTACTAACTTTTCGCCCTCGTCGTTGATGATCGCGTTGACCTTGTCGGCATGACCACCTTTCGCCATCACCCAGGCTTCCATTAACATGCTGGTCCTTTCTTTGTCACGCCATCATCGCGGGCCAATGCGGTCCCAGGAGACGTCCTTCTTCCTTCTGTTTCGGCTTAATCACAAAATACCATGAAGCTCAATTGTGCAAACGATGTCTACAGAATTCCGGATATTTCGAGGTCGATGCCGATAGCGGGCAAAATTGACGATTCTGGCGAGTTCAGTATACTTTTTTCTGCGATATTTAGTAGCGGTCGGCTGAGTGTGCGAACTATATAAATTAACACCAACCGACATGGCCGATGGAGTTGTCTATGGTAATGGGTAGACCCAAAGGAAGTATCGAAGATCCCGAACGTAAGCGGTTGGAAGCAGTCCGGCTGGAAGCCGTCCGACTTCATCAAGAAGGACGTTCCGCCAAGGACATCGCCGCATTGTTAGGAGTCCACCCACAGGCTGTCCGTTACTGGTTGCGGCAATTCAAACGAGGCGGTATCGAAGCGCTTCGCGCCAAGTTCAGCAAGAGCGACAAGCGAAAGGGCAAACTCCCTGGAACCGCCAAAGAGTTCGAACGTAGGCGGTTGGAAGCAGTCCGGCTTCATCAAGAAGGGCGTTCTATCGAGGACATCGCCGCATTGTTAGGAGTCCTCCCAAGGACTGTCAATGAGTGGTTGCAGAGGTTCAGTCAAGGTGGTATCGAATCGCTTCGCGCTAAGCTCAACAAGAATGACAGGCGAAAGGGTAGACCCGGTGGGCACAGTGCCAAAGAACTCGAACGTAAGCGGCTGGAAGCAGTCCGGCTTCATCAAGAAGGTCGTTCTGTCGAGGACATCGCCGCGTTGTCAGGAGTCTATCTAAGCGTTGCCGGTCGCTGGTTGCGGAAGTTCAGCCAAGGCGGTATCGAATCGCTTCTCGCCAAGCCCCCGTCGGGACGACCCTCAATGCTTGACTATCACCAGAAATGCGAGCTTCGGGAACTGCTGCTCAAAGGAGCCATAGCTTTCGGCTATCCCGACGACCGGTGGTCATGCAAGCGTGTTGCGGAGGTGATGCTCCGCGAGCTTAAGGTGAAGCATAACCCAGAACGTCTGCCAAAACTGATGACGATTTTGGGCTTCGCGCCTAGAAGGCAGGCGGAGCCGAACGGTAAGCACTTTTATTACTGGGTTCTCGAGCGGTCGATGAGCAAAACGACTCAAGATATTACCCTCATGTCCTCTTTGCCTTCCTCACAAATCTCTCCCGATGTACGCAGCACTCACCTTGAAGTGCGGGAGAAAGTGATTCGCTGGTTGAAGGACAAGGTGGGTATGATGTTCTTCACACGCGACTTGTCGAAGGAATTCCCGGAAATCTCAGGCAGTGATACCGTCACGTTCCTGAAGCCGCTGGTACGGGCGGGCATATTGACGAGGCACAAAAAGAAAGGCCAGAAGTGGGCAAGGTATCTCGTCGTGAAGTGACCTTCATGGCGGGTGATCTGGCGGCGGATGAGGTACTACGTAGATTGACCGCAAACTACGTTCATTTTTCATCGTTATCTACTCTTCGCCATCTTCGCCGTTTTCCATAGCGAGATCGAAGCTCCAATGCCTCATCTGCCAACTCCATCGGTAGATTCGGCATTGCCAAAACTTTATCGACATAATCTTTCGCCTCGCGTCTCAACCCTTTGCAGAAATGCAATCTCGCAATTTGGAGCAATGCATCCGCCTTTGCCTCCGACGATGCGTCGGATATCTTGATCGCTTGCGTGTAATCGGACATGGCCCCTTCTGCATCACCACGCTCACTTTTCCTCACGCCGCGATAGCACAACGCCCTCGCTTTTGGCTCTGCCGGCGAGCCGATCATCTCGATCACTTGCGTGTAATCAGCCAGTTCTCCCTTCCTGTCGCCAAGCTGACCTTTCCCCACGCCACGATTAAACAATGCCATCGCCTTTCGATCCACCGGTGCATCGGGCATCTCGATTACTTTCGTATAATCAGCCAGCTCTCCCTTCCTGTCACCACGCCCGCCTTTCGTTATGCCGCGATTGAACAACACCTCTGCCTTTATCTCCGCCGGTGCGTCAGACATTTCGATCATTGGCATTAAATCGGCTTTGGCTCCTTCCGCGTCACGCCATCTTTTCAACATGCCGCGATAGAACAGAGCATTCGCCTTTGGCTCCGCTGGAGCGTCGGGCATCTCGATTACCTGCGTGTAATCGTCCATTGCTCCGTCCTCGTCGCCACGCTGACCTTTCCTCACACCACGATTGAACAGTGCCTCCGCCTTTGTATCCATCGGTGCGTCAGGCATCTCAATCACTTGCGTATAATCGTCCAACTCTCCCTCCGTGTCGTCACACTTATTTCTCGCCACACCGCGATAGAACAGCGCCATCGCCTTTGGCTCCACCGGTGCGTCGGCCATCTCGATCACTCGTGTGTAATCGACCATTGCTCCTTCCACGTCGCCGAGACGATGTTTCATCATGCCGTGATTGAACAGAGCTTTCGCTTTTTGATCTGCCGGTGCATCGGGCATTTCGATCACTTGCATGTAATCGATCATGGATTCTTTTGCATCGCCACGCTCACTTTTCCTCGCGCCGCGATTGACCAGCGCTCTCGCCTTTAGTTCCGCCGGAGCGCCTGGCATCTCAATTATTTGCGTGTAATCGGCTATTTCCCCTTCCACATTGTCATGCAGATTTTTCGTCATACCGCGATCAAATAGCGCCTCCGCCTTTGCTTCCGCCGATTCGTCGGGTGTGTCTTCGAGCGTCATTGTTCGTTCCAATCTCAAGCGAGTAATGCTGGGAATTCTAACTCACACGAAGTCCGAAGAATAGAAAGTCGGTCCGTTTCATGTTGGTCCGTTTCATGACAGCATTCTCTATCGTGTTGCCACGAGGATCAGATCCGTGCTGACCGTTTCACAGTATGCCGCCTCTTGGTAGTTTCCGTAAAACCGCACACTCGCCGCTCCCACCTGCTGTGCCATTTCTTTCAGCTCATGTGCGGATAATCCCAGAAAGTGTGCCGTATCAGCTTGCATCTTCCCCGTAGCCGGATCGATCACCAGCAACTCCACATACCCATCGCCCCCCACACGATGCACTCCTTTGACCACCACCCGTTGCCTACCTTTCAACGTCACCAACTTCGACTTTTGCCACAGCACCCCCGCCTCCGGCAACGCCCGCACATTCAACACCTGCACCACCGCCACGCCCCCCGGCCGCAACGCCGCCAACATATTTTCAATCGCCGTTCTCACCACCGCCCGATCTCCCGCCAACGCCAGCGAATTCCCCACACAAATCACCGCATCGAACCCCCCTCTCTTCTCCTCCGACCACGGCACATCAAACCCTCGCACTACCCACTCCAACCCCACAGGCGTACCAAAACGCTCTCGTGCCTGTGTAATCATCGCTTCCGACACATCCGCCGCCTCCACCGTCATACCCCACTCATGAAACATCGCCGCATGATGCCCCGTCCCGCAAGCCACATCCAACACCCGCTTACTCCCCCCTCCTCCCACCTGCGCAAACAATCGCTGATAGAACGGCGTCTCGTTAGCCAATCGCTTCGGCCAATCAATCATCGCCTCATACGCCTCAGCAAACTGGTCAAACATCGTAATGTCCATCTCTGTGCATCATTTAGAACGGTATATGTCAGGCCGGATCAACCTCAATATTATTTTCAGCGCACCAGTCGAGAGCGATTTGTCGAAATCGGTCGTCGCGGAATTTGTACCACGCATCTGCCAGGTTCAGTTTATGGAGACGGTCCTTGAAGTGTCGAAAGGCACCACGACCGCGAAGGGCGTGTCGCAGCGTTTCGGATTGGGCTTCATTTTCCAGCCCCTCGGCAAATTGCCGCATGATGTCCCACTCGTGGATATCGAAGCTGCTTGGCAAAGATAAAAAGCGGCCACTCCCCCCCATTCCGTTCGCACCTTCATCAATCAGAACAACTTTGGTCTGCTCAATACTTTCATGCTGCCAAGCCGGGTAGTCGTCCATGTCATCGCCTTCAGCAGCGTGAATATCCTCATCCGTCAACACGAACACTTCGCCAGTCTGCTTATCGAGATACGAATGCGTCTCGTGATTTTGCGTGTCCAGATGCTCAAGAATGGCGGACAACTTCACCGGCGGCATATTTTCTCCTTGCTTTTTCGTATGTTACTCCATAAGCGGGCGGGCACGACGCAGCGCGTCGAGCATCACCTTCGCCGGTGATTCTTTGTCGCCAAAGTAGGCGAAGAATTCCTTGAGCTTATCGCAGGTGTAATCCGGACACTGAGCACAATCGGAAAGTCCGCGTGATTGGACGCAGGCTCGGATGCCGCAGCCGGTGGCACAGTGACGATTCTTACGCTGGCCTGCCGTCATGCAACCTTCGCACCAGACATCCTCCGGCTTAAATTCGACCTTGTACTGCTTCGACCATTGTTCGGCGATGCATGCAATCGCCGCCGAATCGTAGGCCTTTGTCGCTTTGTACGCTTTGCATTCGCTGCAGACGAGTCCGCATGCTCCGATGATGGTTTCCATGTCAGCCCTTTCTTTTTTTGAGCCAAGTTTTCAGTTCATGAAGTTATACTCGAAGTTTCGCAGTTACCATCGTTGCTTTCGCCGTTCCTTCCGCCATTGGTCGGCGGTTTCGTCGTGGCGGTCGGCGGACAATGCGTCCAGAAACGCCAGAACATCCTTCAGACGGCCCTCGATCAGATTCACGCCGGCGGCTCGTACAGGCAGGTCCGGCTCCGACCGCAACGAATAATGAAAGCTGTGAATGAGCATATCCACCGCTCGCATCTTGGCGTGAACATCGCCGACGACGGCGGGCCACGACTTCACGAAACCCTCAAATGCATCGACCGCTCCGCCGGAATGCAGTTGCTTGTTGCGGAAAGTGTTTCGCATTGCACCCCAGGAAAATTCCCAGCCACAGGCCGGGCATGCGAACAATTCATTCTCGTAGTTGGGAAAATGCGGATCGCGCCGGCCCGTCGTTTCCATACGCGGTCCCGGCCCCACCGCATCCGAACGACTCTCGCACGGCAGGCAACGCCATCCTCTTTCTCGAGCGTCACGCAGATATAAAATGTCGGAGCAACGGATGTATAATGCGGTGCCGACGTCGTCGAGCAGGTCTTCGAATCCAAAACCGGCCATGTAGAAAGTATATAATCGCCGGACGGTCACTTTCCGCAGACGCGGCCCCCATTGAATAGTTCCATTTTCCCAACGCATGTTTCTCTTTACTCCCTGGTTGCCTCGACTTCCAAACGCACCATGTTCATGTGAACATTGCCTTGAGCATCGGCGGGATGAGCCTTTAGATATTCGGCCACCGATTCATTAAGAAATGCCTGTTGTAGATCAGCAGGTACACGCTGAACGTAAGGCATCCACGTCGTCCGCAGCCAACTCGCCAAACCCGCTGGACCTTGATGGATCATGTCCTTGGGAACAAGTTCCACCCGCACGGCTCGCAGGCCGGCTTCCGCCAGCCAAGCACGATATTCCTCAGGAGAATAAAAACCCCACGGGAATTCGAAGCCGACGAAGTAGGATGCCCATGAAGGTCGGCGTGTAACCTGAGTCACCGCATCCACAATCTCGGCGGCGTTGCCTTTGCCGCCAAACTGAAGCAACGTCCGCCCTCCCGAACGTAAGGCCCGCTGGATTCCCGCCAACACCGGCCGATGATCAAGAACCCAATGCAAACATGTAAACGACAGCACCAAATCAAACTCGGCAACAAAAGGCAGACTTCGAGCGTCCGCCTGTTGAAACCAAAGATTGCCAAACGTATCGGCGGGGAAGGCCTGCTGGGCGAAGGCGATCATCTCCGCAGAATTGTCGATCCCCACGACCCGTCCCCCCCCCCGCTCCCGCGACACAGCATGGGCGATCTGAGCGGTGATCTTCCCGTCGCCACAGCCTATGTCGAGAATGGTTTCATCGCCTTTGAGTGCAAGATGGGCCAGTATCTGGTTGGCCCAGTGATGCTGCTGGGAAGAATGCCGATGATAGTCTTGCGGGTTCCAGTTTGTCATGTCGTATTCTCAATCAATCCATATCGCAAACTTCGAATAATGCTTTTTTGAGCGGACATTTTTTCCCAACCACATCACCGCGACGGTAGTGCCCCAGCAATTCCTGAGATCGCTGGGCCAGCATGCGTCGGACCTCGCGGCGCTTGCCTTTGAATCGTGGAATCCGCATGGAATCATAGGCTGTTGTCTGATGTCTGAGCCATGCGATGACCGCAGCTTCGGCTCGCTGTTCGACGGAGATTCTTTTGGTCCGGGCAACTGTGCCGCTACCGACCGGCGTCGCATGATCTGCAACCGCACGGGCAAGTTGACACGCGATTTCATTATGGACCGGGGCAAAGGCCAGAAACGCCAACACCGCTTCGTAGAAATCTTCGACGTATTCCGCTTGGACTTTGGTCCGGCGTTTGGCGTCAGCCTCTTTACGCTTGGCGTAGCTTTCGGTGGACCGCTCGGCCTCCAGTTCGCTTTGAATTTTCTTGATGGTGGTCGCCGGTGCCCACACGCCTCGTGAAAATATCTTTCGCCCCTTCTTCACTTGGACCACCCAATGGTCGCCAGCAGTTTTCACTCTGCGTGTCAACGCGGCATCGCCAGGCGGAAGCAACTCCCAACCGTCTGGTGCTGTCAGCACCTTCCCGTCTGCGGAACGCACGGTATTTGGGGCGGGGCCGGGAGTGAAGATGTTGTTTGTCATGGCGGTCATTCGTTCGCTATGTGCGGTGGTGGCGGGGTTTCAGAATAGAGGCCGATCCATTCGGCGAGGAGGTGCTGGTCGAAGAAAAGAAGCCAGGTGCGACGCGGGAGTTTTCGTTCTCGCAACTTTGCGAACATCGCAACCGCTGCTTTACGCACGTCGGTCAGGGCAAGGTCGATGTAGGAAAAGCTGGAACCGGCTCCGCCGCCGATCACGCCGCCGAGGTTTGAGGAGGTGAGAGCTTCGTTGATGGCGTCCTCGATTTCGCCTCGTACTTCAGAATCATACAAACCTTCGATCTTCAGAAAGGCAAAGGTTTCGTTGAAGCGGCTGAAACGGCAGGAATAAAAGGGGATGCCGCTATGAGTCGCCTCCCACAGCGGGACGTCGCTTGTAACGACGGTATACATGTCGCCCCACGGAACCTTCCCGTTGGGATCGTCAAAACTAATCTCTAACACAGTGTGCGAACGCGACGAATCCCGCACGATATCGGCATACGGGCGATTGGGAAGTCGCTCGCGGTTGGAAGCGATCAAAGCGTCGCATGTGGGAGCAAGCCTATCGAGCGGGAAAGGACGCGGCGGAAGAAGACGTCCCCCCACCTTCCCCACCATCCCTGTATTTTGTGCCCCGTACAACTCGTTGAGAAGACTTGCTTGGGTAAACGGAACGGTTTCAATGGCCCCGCACCATTTGTCGAGCCATTCTTCGCCGAGCAGTGATTCGGTGGCAATGAAAGAAGCAGTTTGCAACTCCCGCTCATTGAGCTTGGAATAATGAGGGCTGAAGAAGGTCAGATTAATTCGACGGAACTGCCCCATCGCCGCAGAAACAAGACAGCCTTCAATATTCCCCCTGGTCCGACCCTCCACCGTCAAACGCGCCATCTCCACGGATTCGAGCGGCCGATAGGCGTAGAACTCCCAGCCATCGAGAGTAGGCCGTCGTTGAAATAGAAGATCGACCAGCGGACGAAGATGCGTGTTCATTTCCGGCGTGATGACGAGCCGGTGCCCTTTTCCATGAATGGCGAACTCGTACATGAGTGCCGGATGAATGGCTTGAAAATTCCGCTCCATCCAGTCGGCCAGCCATTTGTTGTAGGATACGTCAACCTCGCGATGGAGGGAGGCGAGGATTTTCTCTTTATCCTTCTCGAACGTCTCCCACCACGTATCGATACGTGCGAGCAGTTCGCTGTAGGCGGTACTTTCCGTGCGGTTCTGCGGATCGTAGTGAATTACGCGCATGGCAGGATTGTACAGAAGGAAGGGAAGATGGCCAGTGGGTGGCGGTGATTTGTGGAGGCGAAGAGTCGAGTTTTACGAACGTTCCGAGCAAGACTACAATCCGTGCATTATGAGTACACGCTTCCCCGGTTTTCCTCGGCAGATGCCGACATTCTTCAAATCGCTGGAGAAAAACAACCAGCGTGAGTGGTTCGCCACGCACAAGGAAATCTACGAGACCCACGTTCGCGGGCCGATGATCGAACTGGTCACGCTACTCAACAAACAGCTCGAAGACTTTGCTCCTGCGCACGTCGCGGAAGAGCCTGCCAAGCTCATTTATCGCCTCTATCGCGATATTCGCTTCTCCAAGGACAAGACGCCCTACAAAACGCACATCGGCGCGACTTTCTCCCACCAAACCCTCTCCCGCCACGGCGGAGCGGGATATTATTTTGAAGTCTCGCATCGTTGCGTCGGCATCGCCGGCGGCGTTTACATGCCCGGCCCGGAGGAACTTCAAACGATCCGTGAAGCAATCGCAGCCGATCCGAAAAGGTTTCTGAGCTTGGTGGAGGATCGTAAGAATCGCAAGTTGCTTGGTTCGTTGCAGGGCGAACGATTAACGCGACTGCCCAAGGTGTGGCAATCGCAGGCGGAAAATCCGGCGGCGGAATATTTGAAGTTCAAGCAGTACTACTGGTATGCGGAACTGCCGGCGTCGCTGGCCCTCACATCGCGATTGCCCAACGTGCTGACGCGGTATTTCCAAGCGATGTCAGAAGGTCTCACATGGTTCAACGATGCGCTATTGGCTGCCCGCCGCCGTGAGGAGGAACATTCGCGGCCGAAGAGACCAAAGCCAATGTGGTAATCATGGAGCGCCGCGATGATCCAGAAACCTTTTGACCAAATCGTAAAGGCCGACATTGACGCCCTGTTGAACGAAGTCCCGGAATCCAAGACGCTCGAATACAAGTTGAAATTGCCGGAGAAGACAGAGGATGCCAAAAAGAAGTTTCTTGCGGATATTTCTTCGTTTGCAAATGCGTCCGGTGGCGACTTGATCTACGGCATGAATCCGGCCAAAGGCAAGAAAAACGGATACGCTGACGCTGTGAAGCCACTGACCGAATCATCTGCTGATGATGTAATGCGTCGATTGAAAGCAATGATCCGAGAAGGAATTGCTCCACGAGTACGAGTGCAAATCAAGAAAATCACCGGTTGGGGAAAGGATGGCAAAGGATTTGTGATCTTGATCCGAATACCACAAAGTTTTTCGTCTCCGCATATGGTGACTTATAAATACGATAAAGATTCCGCACGATTCTATTCTCGTCATTCCGCCGGTAAATTTCATTTGGATGTGGCTGAAATCAGAAATGCGTTTCTGGCAACTGACTCACAAGCTGAAAGGATTCGCCGGTTTCGACAGAAGCGCGTGACCCGTATCATCGCGGACAAAACTCCCGTCGTGTTAGCGGCTACCCGCCGCCTGATATTGCACGTCATTCCGCTGGCTACCTTCCTAAATAATCAAAGATTGAACTTGCCAAGCGACCTGGTGCAAGGGAGGCAATTTGGTCCCATAGGCTCTTACAGCTCCGAGATGAGTGGTCGATACAATTTAGACGGTTACTTGAATTGGTGTAGCGTCGGCGGGCAGGTAACTCGCTACTGCCAGCTATTTTTTAATGGTGTTGTCGAGGCGGCGTATGTGAGCATGATTCACACGCAATTCGATGCGGATGGAATGAATACAACAGCGGTCATCGGCATGCATTACGAACAGAGCGTGATACATGCCTTGGCGGCCTATCTTCGTGGACTCAAGCAATTGGGGATATCAGCTCCCATCGCCCTCTCGCTATCACTCCTTGGATGCAAAGGGGTTTATATGCGAACCGATGGTTTTTGGAGATCGCATCAGCATGTGATTGATAGAGATGCTATTCTTGTGCCGGAAACCCTGTGCGATTCTTTAGACGTGGACGCCGCGACAGTTCTTAAGCCACAGTTCGACGCGATCTGGAATGCGTGCGGCTATCCGGGAAGCCAGAATTACGATAGCGATGGGAAATGGTGTCCTCCTCAAAGGTGATGATAAACATGTGGAGCTTGACCGCCTCAGCGGTTCCGCAAGCATCGCCATACTCAATGAATACTCCGCTGGGTAATATTCAGGCAACTGGCATTAAACGCGGTTGATGGCCGCTTCGATCTCGCGGAGCGTTTTCATCAGTTCGTCGAAGCTCGGCATTTTGCCGAAGATCATTTCCTGCATGCTCTGGTAATCGCGGCGTAGTTCGGCGAAGCGGGATTCTGGTGGAACGAGCCGCAAGGTGCCCGGTCGAGCTTCCGCGTATTTGGCCGCTGCGGACGCGAAGAAAACGCTTTTGTGCTCGGCGACTTTCAGGAGCAGGTCCGTGTTCTTCATCGCTTCTCGACCGATGCCGTGCTGGTACATGCGAACCAGATCGTAGTAGTGCCGTGATTGGCGGTCGCGTAGCGACTTGTCGGCGGGAGCGTGATGCCACATATGCAGGATTGTCGCTTTTTCCCAATACGTTCGTTCGGCAGCCAAAACATGAACCGTACTTGTGCGTGTGCGGAAAAGGTCTGGGAAATCTTCCGCCGCATACGGTGTCACTTCGCCCATCGTGGCGGGCCAATGCTCAGAACGCGCACCAAGTTCCAGTCGCACAACAGGTCGCACGTAAGCTGGCTGCGCGGCGCTGACCTGTGCAAGTCCGGCGGGATATTGAAAGACAATCGTCTGCTGGTCCGGATCGTCGTCAGCGATTTCAAGTTTCCAACCCCGCACCTCTGGCAGCGCGGTGTGGAATGCGTCCCGGAGACGTGGCAGGAACACGTCGTGAATGATTTGACGGCAGGTCTGGGTAAGCGCATCAAGGCTCTTCTGACGCTGCTTGCCGGAATGAGCAACCGCCGGATCGCCGGTCCCACCGAAGCCCAGATCAGCACGGTTGAACGAAAGGTCGATGTCTTCTGAAAATCGTTCGATCACTTTGAAAACTTTGGAGAGCGACGTGCCGCCTTTGAAAAGTAACCCGGCTGGCGAGTTTTCCAGCGTGAAGAGCCGCCGAAGCGTCCAGCAAACCCAGAAGTCCTTTTCGACGATGGCGGCATTGAGGCCTCGCTTCGCCGCGACCGTAGCGAACAGATCGGCACGATCACCATGTTTCTGCCGAGCGAAATCATCCATGTTTCGACTCCGTTTTCTTTGCTACACGAGTAACAATCTGCTGAACCACGTTCGCGATCCAACCGGTGGTGTAGCGAGCGTCTTGCAACAACTCACGTTTTTGATTCACCGACAGCGCCGCGCGAAACTTTGCAATGACATTTGCATCAACCGCCTCTCTGCCCAAATGACGCAGAGCTTGAAACACCATCGCACTAGTCTGACTCCCCGGCGGCAATTCCTTGGGCGTGACATGCTTGATCTGAATTTCGAGATTGCCAACCTGCAGGCGGCGAGACCGCCCATCGGTCAGATAGGAAAACTTCGCAGGCACTTGCGTAGAAAGTCCGAAGAGATTGGCGGCCACCGCGCCGGAGGGCACCATACGGCTGCCGGTACGCCGACCAATGGCTTGAGCAATCTTGTCAACATCGGGTGCGACCGGAATGCCGAGCTTGGTGTTGATTCGGGGGTAGTAATACAGACCGCGACCGAGACGCTGAAGCTCACCAGTGTGCGCGAGCCGGGAGAGCGCCTGGTCGGTCGCATAGCGACTACCCGCATCCAGAAAATCCTTCGGCGTGAACACCTGCCCACGTCCCGCAGTGCGGACCTGATCAAAAATCATGTTACGTGCAGTATCCATAGCTCATCACCTCGTCAGAAAAGTGTATACAGTTTTCTGACACATGGCAACTCGCACGATTCAGAATCTGCGGCGTGCAAATCTTGCCACGATTTACGCAAATGAAGCGAAAACGACAACAAAATTTGATGCTCCTATTAAGTTTATTATGAGTCTAACCGAAAGAAAAAGCGTCATATTGTCGCAGAGAAGGACACGCTGAACGCTGGTGAGGTTGACCAGTTTCACCGTGAAAAATGTTGTGCCCATGCGGAAGACGTACATTTTTAATACCAGCCCACCGTGCGTGCAAACATAGAACAATCGACACCTTTTAATCTCTATTGCTGACGGCGTCCTCCACAGATTTACCCATCGCGGGCGAAACGTTTCGCCCAAGGCGATTGGGGATTTGATGTCGCGCGTCAATCGCCGCGATCACGCTGCGCCGACGCAATGCATGGAGAGAACCGCATGATTCCAAAAGCACACATCCCCAAAGCTCTTGTCGTCGAAATCGATCAATCCACCGTGAGCGAAGTCGATGAGATTCTCAAGTTCCTGAAACACGAGTACGACCTCGCCGTCGATCAGGTGGCCGCCATCCAGAAAATCGAAGCAAGCAAATATGATTACGTTCTGATGGAAGTGGCAATCCCCACTCGACAAGGTTTCAATTTTCCTCGTGTCCTGAACGGTCTGGATTTGCTGGACCAGATTCATGCAGCCACCCACGCGGACCACACACCGATCATCGTGATGACCGCTCACGGAACGGACAATCCGGATTTGGTCGTGGAAGTGATGCAGCGAGGAGCGGCCGACTATATAAAGAAACCTTTTCCAAAAGTCGGTCGAACGCTTGATGCGATCATCAAATCCGCCTTGGAGCAAGCCCACCAGAAACGCAACGGCGGCAATGAAAAACCTCCCAAACCAGAAGAAATCTTCCAAGGCGGCGAACTGACCTTTTATCCCGACCGTGTGGAACTATACGGCGTCACCATCATTTCCAGCAACAAATCCGCACAGATGTGGACGATCCTGAGAGCGCTGGCGCAACGATGGGACGACGGTCGCTACAAATCCTGGAACAGCGGCACGCTCGCCAGACTGGTAAACAGCGGGCAGGGAAGCGTCACAGGCAGTGTGCGGGACTTCCGCCGAAACGCAACCTCAAAGCTCAAACGTGAACTGGGCATGAAAGTCGGCCACTGCGACGTCATCGAAACGGCCAACGCTGGCTACCGATTCAACGCGTGGATCACGATCAAAAATCCACCACCGCCAATAACGGAAGCCCGGCAGGACGGCAAACAGAAGATGGAGGAATTCTCCGACGATCCGAGTATCCAACGCCAATTGCAAATCTTGGCGCTGCTGTCCAGCGGCGAGCGATTAAGGGTACCAGCCATCCAGGACAAACTCGGACTCTCCTTCATCACCGCAAAACGCGAAGTCGACGCACTCAGAGTTCAGGGAAAAATCGAATTCGTCGGAGCCGCCAAAACAGGCTACTGGCGAAAACGCTGATCCTGCAAATCGCAAAATGATACTGCAATGATACCGCATTGATACCGTAAAACATGGCAAAAACGACCGATAACCCAATTTACAGTATCAATGATACCGCAATGATACCGTATTGATACTGTAAACAGGATAACGACTCGATATCGGACCGAGTGTAGCTTCTATGCAGCCTTACGATGATAATGCTTCAAAAGGCCACCCAGGATTCGCTGACATTCTATAGTTCCACGATTCGGCGTAGGCTCCGGCGGCGACTGATTTTCGAACCGCAAAGGCTCATTATTCTTGGATTGGTGCGGGCGAAGTTCATTATGAAAACGGGAATAATTTTGAGCAATATGATCAAGGTGCTTGAGGCCAAAACATACAAAATGGTCGAGCGCTTCGAATTTGCATTTCCCGATCCAGCTCTCCGAAAAAGCGTTCGCGTCGGGTGCGGCCACAGGCGTTTTGACGATCTTCACACCGGCAGCTTTGAAGATCGCATCGAAGCTGGCTGTGTATTTTGTGTCACGGTCGTGCAGAATAAATCGTTGCTTCACGTTGTTCTCACCGAGCCACATAGCAACGTTCCGAGCCTGCTGACAAACCCACTGTTCACCGGGCGCGTAGGTGGCCGGAGAGATGAAAACCTTCCGACTTTCCAAGTGAATGAACATGATCAAATATGCTGTTTTTAGGCCAAAAGGCGTAATAACCGTCTTGCACAAAAAGTCCGTCGCGACGATCACGTTCATGTGCAATTTGATAAATTTCTGCCAGTTCGAATCTGCCTGCCGACGAGCGGAGCGGTTGGGATCAGGATACAAACCTTCTCGCTTGAGAACCCGCCGAATGGTACTGTCGCCGATTCTCTCGCCGAGCTTCCAAAGCTCACCTGCGATGCGCTTGACACCCCACCCCAGGTTCTCCTTCGCAAACCGAATGATCAACTCGATCTTTTCCGGAAGCAGCCTGGGCCGTCCAACCTTCTTCGGTTGCTTCCCATTCCTTTCATCCCGCAACCATTTTTGGTAGGTCTTGAATTGCACGAGGAGTAAGCTATCCTTTATTGCATGTTCACACTCCGCTCCCAACACCATCACCTGCTTACGCTCGTCCGGCGAAAGGATGAGACGGTTGCCATGCAACCTCGACAGGGCGATTCTGAGTTGGAGTTTGAGAAGCCGGTGGTGAATGTCACGACGCACCTCCAAGGCATTAATAAGCAACACAAAAAACGTGAGAAAAAACTTTTTCATCAAAATCCATTCGCAAAAATAAAAGTACATAAGTGCTGTAGGGACAATGGCTCTACATTTTGGAGTAGCTCCAAAATGGCCGCCAAACCTACAAAAAACGATTTCCGCCGATCACCTCGACGACATCACACACCACCCCCTTCCACCGGCCCCTCCACCGGCAATTCAGACGCTACCTTCGCAAGAAACTGATCACGAACCCCGCAAATAGTTTCTATACCATGATAGCCGCCCCGACTATCTCTCAAAAGTAGCCCTTCGCCGTCGACATTCGCCGTGCCGGGTTTGATCGCATTCGCCGATTGGCAGACGAGTTCGGCATCTCCTTGCATATCTGCGGCTGCAAGAACGCCGACCTCACCGATCAACGCTGCAACTTAACCCAACTCACCGTCGCTGGCCGCGAACATTTCCAACGTCAACGCGGCGTCGCACAAGAATCGCTTTGGCAGTAATCAAGGTGGTATTGGCCATAGTTGATGTTTTCCCAATCAGAATGTCAAAGTCGTTTGATATATGCGATTTTGCTCAAAATCGTCATCCCATGTGACCTTCAACTTGAATGGTGGCGAACAGTTCGTGTCGTCTATGCGAGTGGCAAGATAGCAGCTAATCACGCTTCGCCGACCGACGAGGTCAGGCATATCTTCACCGGCGACAGGATGCTCCGAGAATGGCATATCATTCATTTCTATTCGAATATTGCGAGCGTCACTCACTCCTTCATTGATAAGGCAAAGTCGATATGATCCTCTTGCTGTGGTTCGCAGTTCAGCTCGCAGATTTGCCTGGCGAGTTTGAACTCGCCGATCTTGTTCGCGTTGTTCTTCAATTTCGACGATTCGGCGTTGTGCTTCACTGCTCTTCTGTAGTGCATCACTACTTTTTTGTTGTGCGACATCGCTCTCCTTTTGTGCGGCATTGCTCCTGACCAAAGCGATGATCGCAACGACCAAAGACCCCAGCCCAGCAACCGCACCGACCCATGCTGCAAGTTCATTCGCCATCGCCGAGACTCTCCGTGTTGGTGTTATCCTGCGTAAATTGCATCCCCCAATTCGACAGACTGTCGAGAATGTACTGGTAAAGTATGCGGTATCGCCCGGCCAGTTTCACGCCCTTACACTGCTCAAGTTCTTTGGCTACAAAATCGTGGCATTTCCGCAGAATCTCCGGCTTGACCAAGGAGCCGAATCGCTGCTGAGACCCCGAACCCAACCAATCCACGATGTGCTTACGGTCTGACCACCCATCCTCACAAAGCAGGTTTTGGCAGGCGCGAAGAACATTAAGCCTACCTTGATCGACCCATGGGCATCCAGTGCTTTCGGGTGGTGTGTACCGCGTAAAATTCCATACTTTTTGTGAAACCACAATTCGGGGATATTGCGCATCCTCACTTTCAAGGCGATATGCTCCGGCGAGTGCTGGACCATAAAAATTAGGTTCCGGTAGCTTCGATATCTTTACACCGGGAGCAATGTGGATTCCGCCTCGTAGTGGAACCTCGCCTGCCAGAGCCTGCGACATAACAATGCAGCATGCGCCAAGGATTAAATAAATAGGCAGCGCCATCAACTCACCACGGGCGTTACCGAGCGGAGCATAGAATACGAATGAGTCAGAAAACCGCTCGACACCAAGCTGAAAGTCCATCTGGCGTTGATAACACTCTTGCTCCTTGGTGCCCATCGACGTAACGGTCTGTTGGTTAAAGACGGTTTTGTTTTTCAATGCATCGAAATATATTCGGAACCATTCATAAAAATTTTGGATAGTGTAGACCGTTTTATTCATCCCCTGAATGAACGTCGGCGAGGGTTTGCCATCAGGGAGTAGTTCGGCCCAGTCTTCGAGTTTCTCCTTCTGGCCAAGGAGATCAAGGAAGCAGACGATGTAGTTGCCTACACGATCTGGTTTAACGTCGGATTCAGTGGGGCCACTCGGGGACGTTTCAGAGGTCATAGCCCACCTCCCTCCAATGCTTTTTTGATGTGGCGGTCGAAGTCCGACTCGAACAGGCGATCTTGGACAATGCGATATTTTTCGAACTCGCTCTCGGCGAACGCTTTCGCTACGGCTTGCGTCACTTTGCCGGGATGGTCGAGGATGTCGCGCTCGTTGAATTGTAGGAAGGCGTTGAGCTTGGCGGCCCAGTCGGCCATCGTCATGGGGATGTTCCGCTCGGCTTGGGTCTCGGCGTAATCGAGATACATCGTCACAAAACGATCCAGTGACCTGAGTTCCTTTTCGGTGAGATAGTTTTTCGCCACGGCGACGTCCGGCTTGAGGATTTTCCCGGTGGGGGCGTGCTTCCATGTGGTCAGGCCCATCTTTTCTTTTTTGCTGTCGGCTCGCTCCATGATGAGTTCGGCGGCGGTGTAGCCGTGGATGGCGAAATGGAGTTTGTTCTGAACGGTGGCGAAGAAGGTCTGCGTGGTTGCTGCGTCGGGGTTGTAGTCCATTGCGGTGGCGTAGATGTCCGTGATTTTCTGGTAGAACTTGCGTTCGCTTGCTCGGATTTCGCGAATCTCGGCGAGCAGGTTATCGAAGTATTCTTTGTTGAAGAACGAGCCGTTTTTGAGGCGTTCTTTGTCGAGCACATAGCCTCGGATGGCGAAGTCTCGCAGTACGCCGATGGCCCACTGACGGAACTGCGTCGCACGGGCGGAGTTCACCCGAAAACCGACGGCAATGATCGCGTCAAGGTTGTAAAACTCCACCTCCCTGGCGACCTCCCGCTTCCCCTCCTTTTGAACTATTCGGAAATTCCGAATAGTTGCCGCCCGTGATAGTTCCCCTCCTCTTTCTCCTTGGGCATAGAGGTTGGCCAGATGCTCGTTGATGGTCGGCACAGTAACTTCGAACAACGTCGCCATCAGCTTCTGCGTCAACCAGACGGTTTCCTCCGCGACACGGACTTCAATACCTTCTTCGCCAGCCTGCTTGGTAAAAACGAGGAACTCCGCCGTGCTGTTGCGGATTTGGAGTTTCTTTTCTTGTTTCTTTTCCTTGCTCATTAGAGAGTTCCTGTGATCGTTTCGCCGTGGTGGAAAGGATACGAGTCACGGCAGAGCGGCGTCAAGGCGGGTGTTCCCAGTAACTCGCACTGCGTGTTTTGAATCACGCGCGCGCGTTTTAAATCGCGCGCGCGTTTTGGGTTACACGCGCGCGTTTTGAATCGCATGCTCGCGCTTCCAAAACGATTCACGATAACGATAAACAATTTACTTGCTCCATCTGAGAGTGTTTATGGCAACAGGCTAATGAAAATCTGTGAAATCTTACGCTTTGTAAATACGTTATAACGATTTTTGTTGCGGAATTTGTCTTTGTAACGATAATTGATCGTTCGTAACGGTTTTTAACAGGATGCCGCCATGAGTAAAGCATCTAACGCTTCGCGCGCTGTTGGCTACGATGCCTTGGTGAAGCAGTACAAACTGCGGGTGGTGAGTCACTGGCACCATTCCGAGGCGGGTTCATCGATCCACCGTTCACGCACAGAAAACGGCACAGTCTGGGAGATTTATCCCAGTGCATTGGCCCCCGATGAAACGCTCGGAGCTCAGCTTGAGTTTGCAATCAAATACGACGGCATCAATCTCGAAATACTCTCCGCCCTCTTCGAGAGAATCGATCCCAAGGAATTGACAACCTACATCCAGGCTACGCCCACGGGACGATACTCCCGGCGTATCTGGTATCTGTACGAATTGCTCACAGGACACACGCTTCCGTTGGCAGACGTTACCAGCGGCAATTACGTGGACCTGCTTGAACCAGACCGCTATTACACCGCCTCGCCGATACAAGTGCGCCGTCAGAGAGTGAACGACAATCTTCTGGGCGACGCACGTTTCTGCCCGATGATCCGACGAACCGACAGCCTGAAAGCATTCGAGGCAAAAAATCTGCCAGAGACTTGCCGGGAGGTCCTCGCTTCCTATCCGCAGTCGGTCCTCAAACGAGCCATGAGCTATCTCTATACCAAAGAGACCAAATCGTCCTTCGAAATTGAAAGCGTTGCCATCGACGCCTCCCGCACGGAACGTTTTGTCAGCCTGCTGGTCCTGGCAGAAAAAAAAGACTTCTTCAACAAGGCAGACCTGATCGACCTGCAACATCGGATCGTCGATGAACGATTCCGGGATCACGACTATCGACACACTCAAAACTACGTAGGCGAATCCATTGGGATGGGACGTCAGCAGGTACATTTTGTATCACCCAAGCCCGAAGATCTGCCGACGCTCATGGAGGGCATGTACGAAGCTCATCGCCGCATGCATGGCGATGGTGGTAGAGGGGGGGGGGGGGGGGCACTCCGGGCGTCCCCGGGGCGGGGGGGGCGGTGTTTTTTTTTTTTCGCCCCCCTTTCCCGCCCGACACGGCCCCCTCTCCCCCCCCCCTTTCCCCAACTTTTTTCG
>WQYP01000016.1 GCA_009781185.1 Phycisphaerales bacterium
AACCCCCGGTTGAGCCATCTTGGTAAACTCAAAATACGAGTAAAAATGGTAAAGTAGGGGGGGGGGGGGTCTGGGTAATTTGGCGGGACAAAGTCGGCACAATCCCCCGCGATTCATCGCGGCGAGAAAGGAAAGCCCAGGAAATGTTCCGCCCTTGTTTCATACCGTCACCTTTACCGGCGAGCGTTTTTGCGTACACCGCTACGCTACAGCGCACCGCCAAGCTGAATATACCTCAAGTCTTCCAAAAAGCAAATAAAATTTTCGGATTGCCCGCAAAGGCAAATCCTCGAAGCCCCTTTTTTTTCTGCCGCCAAGTCGTTAAGTTGTTCCTCCGTGAACCGGAGTTTTCAACGAATCTTATACATATCAGGAACTATTCAACATGAAATTTAATTATGGCGAATGGCAGATGCGTAAGGGCTTCCAAGCTCATCATTGCGAGCAGATCAGGGACGTGAGGGTTTCGGAGGATAAGACCCGCGTTTATCTTTATGCCGTGGCTTACAGGGATGACAAACGCGGCATGGGCGGGCCGATCCAGGAGATTTACGTCTCCTCGCCCATGAAGGATATTATCCGCATACAATCGTATCATTTCAGAGGCGACCAGAAGAAGTACCCGGCTTTTGATATCCAGGACGAAAAGCACCCCTTGTCTTTTTCGGACAAGGACGGCGAAATCGTTATTTCGTCCGGCAGCACGTCGCTTGTCATCACCAAAAAACCATGCACGCTGACCTTTTATTTCAACGGCAAAAAGATAACCTCGGTGGGCAACCGCTTCGGCAGTCCGCTGCTGAGTTATATCGAAACGCCGGAAGGCCCGTTCATGCGGGTGCAACTCGAAACCGCGATCGGAGAAAAAGTCTACGGCCTGGGCGAACGCTTCACACCCTTCGTCAAAAACGGACAGTCCGTGGACATCTGGAACGAAGACGGCGGCACATCGAGCGATATCTCTTACAAAAATATCCCGTTCTATGTCACCAGCAACGGTTACGGCGTCTTCGTCAACGACACAGGCCCGGTTTCGTTCGAGGTCTGCTCCGAGTCCGTGATGCGGGTTCAGTTCAGCGTGCCCGGCGAGAAAATGGATTTCATGGTCATCGGCGCGGACGGAGTCAAGGAGACCCTTTCCAAATACACGCGATTGACCGGCACACCCGCGCTACCGCCCGCCTGGACATTCGGATTGTGGCTGTCGTCTTGCTTCACCACATCCTACGATGAGAAAACCATCACCGGCTTTATCGACGGGATGAAGCAGCGCGACATACCGCTGAGCGTTTTTCACATCGACTGTTATTGGATGAAGGAAAACGAGTGGTGCGGTTTCGAGTGGGACAAGGCCGCTTTTCCCGACGCGGCGGCGATCTTGAAAAGACTTAAACAAAGGGGCATTAAAATATGCGTGTGGATCAATTCATATATAGGTCAGAAATCGCCCGTTTTTGACGAGGCTGTCAAAGGCGGATATTTGTTAAAACGTCCCAGCGGCGATATCTGGCAATGGGACCATTGGCAGGCGGGGCTGGGCGTCGTGGACTTTACCAATCCCGCAGCGGTCAAATGGTACAAAAGCAAGTTGCGAAACCTGATCGCCCAGGGCGTCGATGCGTTCAAAACCGATTTCGGCGAGCGAATCCCGACCGATTGCGTCTATCACGACGGCTCCGATCCGCTACGGATGCACAATTATTATACGTATTTATACAACAAGACAGTTTGGGAGGTTTTGGAGGAAGCCAGGGGCAAAGGAGATGCGTGTTTGTTTGCAAGAAGCGCGACCGTTGGCGGCCAAAAGTTCCCCGTCCACTGGGGCGGTGATTGTAATTCCACTTTCCCGTCGATGTACGAATCGCTTCGCGGCGGGTTGTCTTTGTGCATGTCCGGCTTTGGTTTTTGGAGCCACGATATCGGCGGTTTTGAAGGCAATGCGTCCGCCGCCGTGTATAAGCGATGGCTGGCGTTTGGGCTTTTGTCCACGCATTCGCGGCTGCACGGCGCGTCGAGTTACCGCGTTCCGTGGCTTTTCGGCGAGGAGGCCGTGGAGGTCTGCCGCAAGTTTGCAAAGCTCAAGAACAGGCTGATGCCGTATATATTTGGACAGGCGGTGAATACGAGCAAAACGGGCATTCCGTCGATGCGAGCAATGGTCATGGAATTTCCGGGCGACCTGGGCGCGGAAGATTGCGACAGACAATATATGCTTGGCGATGCGTTGCTCGTCTGTCCGGTGATGAGCGAGGACGACACCGCGCGATTTTATCTGCCGGCTGGCGAATGGACTCATTTTTTGACCGGTGAAAAAGTTGTCGGCGGCGGCTGGCGACAGGAAAAGCATGATTTTATGTCATTGCCGCTGTATGTCAGGGAGAACAGCATTCTCCCGGTCGGCTCGCACGACGAAAGCCCCGTGTATGATTATGGCGACGGGCTTACGCTGAAAATTTATGCGCTGAGCGGCTCGGCCCGGCGGGACATTTTCACCGCCGACGGCAAGCACGTCGCGAGCGTTGCGGCCCAATGCAACAACGGCAAGGTCACGATTCATGTTGACGGCCCATGTGCCGGCATGACCGTGTTAATGGTGGGCGTCGCTTCCGTCAGGAATTTGCAAGGCGGCGTCGCCTCCGTTTCCGAAGAAGGCGTCAGGATCGCAATAACTGAACAACATGTGGAGTTTGACATTTGAAACGGTAACTGTGGATGAAAGGAAATTCCTGTGAAAAAGCAATGGCAACTTTTTTCCATCGTGGCCGCGATGGTATGGGTGGCGGCGGTTGGCTATGGCGAGGAACAAAAGCAAAATCTGCTCGCGCCGCACAATCGGTTTATGGATGGGTCCGTCGATGCGAGCAAGGCGAAGATCACGCCTTCGGTTTCGATGATTGATTCCTTTGAAGACATTGATGCGATCAAACGCTGCTGGGTGTTCGATAAGATCGGCTTTGAACAAAGCTCGGAACATGCGACCGATGGGACGCATTCCCTCAAGCTGACATTCAAGGACAAGAACTCCGCTGTGACTTACAAGAATGGCAGCATGGCCGCCGGTCGGCGCGCGGATGACTGGGGCATGCGGCTTATCTTTAACGATGAAGCTCGCATGGATGTGTTCAATGCCGAAGACCATGTGGTGAAACTGGTCGTCAAGATGGGGGTGGAATTCAAGTTTGATTTGAAGCCGGGGGCCAATACGATCAGCATGAAAACGCGGGAAATGGTCGATGCGGAGGATGTTTATCGTATCGCTTACATTTTGCAAATGACCCGATTGAGTGTTGAAGAGGGGCAGCCAGCGACTTTGTTTGTTGATAATTTTCGCTGGGTGGGGCCGGGGCTGGGGGAGAATCTCATTCGCTACGGCAAGTGCTTCCAAGGCGGTGCAGTCGTGGAGGAATATCAGCGCCCGTACTTTCTGCCGCTCATCGCGACAACCGGGTATGACAAGCAGCGCGGGTACGGGTGGGAACGTCCAAGTGCCGCCGAGAACAACCTGGGCATGATGAGAAGTCATCCCTCCACCTACCGGCAGTCTTTGGGATCGCTGATCCGCAGCACGCTCGAAGCGGTGCAAAGCCCACTGCTCATTGATCTGCCCGACGGCAAGTATCACATGGTCTGGTGCGAAGGCCATTCGTTTATCCGCACGTTTACCAATGTGACGTGCGATCACGATTTAAGCATCCGCGTGAATGGCAAGGTGACTCCGATCCGCAAGCGAGCGAAGGATTTTGAGGAACGTTTGCGTTATTTCAACAGCCGGGATCGTGTGGATTATCTGCCGGGCGAGGACCGTTGGACGAAGTATATGTCGCCCTGGCACTACCCGCTGGAATGCGATGTCGAAGTGACCGGCGGACAGTTGAAACTGGAATTTCTGACCGATCCGCCGGACCGAGCGAACATTTCTTTTCTGTTGATTTATCCAGTGGAGCACAGCGCCGCGATTGAGCCGGAGGTGGCGGCGCTTTGGAATGATATCCGCTATCGTTTTAATGAGATGTCGAATCAACATGTTTCACTGAAGCTGGCGCAGCAGATGAATCTGCCGGGGTTGCATGAGGAGCTGGAGAATCCCGTGGCGGCTGCGAAACGGGCGGCGAGCCTCGCTGCCTTGCCGACGGCTGCCAACGGGTTACTGGTCTTTGATCGACCGGGTGGCGAGGATGTCTATCCCGACACCGTACCTGCCGTCGAAACTTTGACCAGCGAGATTGCTACTTTGGGACCGCCGGGAGAAATCGCTTCGTTGGCCATCAATTTGCACGCTCTGAAAGATATACAGAACATCCAGGTGGACATAGATGAGTTTACCTCGCCTGACGGCAAGCGTATTCCCAAAAACAACTGCGACCTGCGATTCGTTCGTTATTCCTATCGCATGTCCGGCCAGCAAACCCACGGCGACTGGAAGTATATGATGATGCCGTGGTTTCTGGTCAAACGTGATCAGATTGAAATGAAAAAAGCAATGAGCGCCCGCTATTGGCTGAACATCGACGTGCCCGCCGACGCGGCTCCGGGAAAATATACTGCCAAGTGCTGCATCACCGGCAAAGATATACAACCTCTCGAAGTAAAACTGGCTCTCGATGTTCTACCCATACGCCTCGACCCCGTGCCGCAGGATGTGGAGTTCAGCACGCTTTGGACCATCTATAACACGGACACCTCGATGGACGCCGACAACCTTGGCCTGACGTTACGCACGCGGATGGACGCGGAGCGAGCCAACGCCTGGCGAGACACATTATTCGCCCGCACGATCGAACGCTGCAAAGCGGAATTCGATCTGATGCGGCATTACGGTCTGACTCGCATCTACTGCCTGCCGATCACGACATATAACACGATTGGGCCGGACAAGCTGCCTGACGAGGTGAAAACTATTTTGCCGCTCATCAACATGGTTTCGCAGGAGAAGAAGGGCTGGCAAGTGCGTGAAGATCCACTCAACAGCGACCACAAGAAATATGCCTGGATTTGCAAACTGGCGGACCTGACACGCGACAATGTGGACAAGATCAAGGCTCGCGGCGAAAAGCCGGTCTTATTTGGAGAAAAAAACGAATTCAACGTGACCACGGTACAGGAAGAGTACGGCATCTATCGCATGAGCGCCGGCGTGCTGCTCTGGCGGCTTGGCTTTTCGGGCTGCATGTTTCGTCCCTGGAAATATGAATGGAGCGATCCATACCACCCTTTCGACGGCCACACCGGCGACTTCGGCAGCCTGGCTCTCCCGGCCAGCCACGATTGGCCATTCCTCAATACGACCATGATCCTGGAAGGCGCTCGTGAAGGCATCCTCGATTACCGCTACCTGGCGACGTTGGAACGTTTGGTCAAGGCGAACGCGGGGAAGCCAGCGGCGGAAGCGGCGGAGAAGTATTTGAAGAGCTTGCAGGAAAGCGTCAAGCCGGAGGCGTCGTTTTACTTTGTGCAAGTCAGTCCGGTCAGCGGATGGAGCGGATGGGATAATACCTGGCATCAAAAAGAGACTTGCTGGAAAGGCAAAGACTACACCGCCATGCGACGGAATATCGCGGCATTGATACAACAACTGCAACAGGCGAAGTAATAGATTATGTATATGTTTATTAGAGGTGCCATGTGACCAAACGTGAAATCATCAGGACTTTGCTGGCGAAGAAAATCCCCGAACGTGTTGGGCTGAACGAATCGTTCTGGCCGCACATCGGCGAGAATGCCTGGAACGCGCAGGGCTTCGGACCACAGATCGACTTCAAGCTGGACTTGCACGAGGTCGGTTGGGTTTCCTCGCCTGGTCCACGGCCTGACTTGGCGGGTACGGTGGAGGAATCGGACGACTGGGTTGTACAGCGAGACGCATGGGGCGCGACGACGCGGACCTGGAAACACAAGGCGGGTGTGCCGGAGCATGTCGGTTTTACCATCGCTTCGCCTGAGATATGGAAAAAAGAGTTCCGAGAAGCGTTCCGGGCACTTGACCCGCGAGAATGCCTCAACCTCTCAAAATGCAAGGAACAGTACGACAAAGCCATGACTCGCGAGGAGTTTGTGACCTTCGGCGGATTGTTCATCTTTGAAGACATGCGACGAATCCTGGGCGATCTGGTGATGCTTGAATCGCTCCTGCTGGAACCGGAGTGGATCACTGATTTTTGCACGGTGCTGACGGATAAATATGTGGAAGCCTACGCTTTGCTTTTCCGCGAAGTCGGACTGCCGGACGGGGCCTATATTTTTGAAGACCTCGGCTACACGATGGCTCCCTTTGCCTCGCCGACCGTACACCGCGAGCTGATCCTGCCGCACCACAAACGGCTCTTTGGCCTATTCAAAGACCACAAACTGCCCATCATCCTGCACACCTGCGGCGATTTCCGACCGCATATCCCGGCGATCATCGAGTCCGGCGTCGATTGCATACAAGCACTCGAAGCCAAAACCGGCATGAATGTCCTCGACCTCGCCGAACTATACAAAGACAAACTCTGTTTCATGGGCAACATCGACGTTCGCGTGTTGGAGACCGGCGACCGGGCGAAAATCAAGGAGGAATGCCTCACCAAGCTCAACGGCATGAAAAAACTGCGGGCACCCTATGTCTATATGTCCGATCACTCCATCCCGCCCAGTGTGGCACTGGCCGATTATCAGTACATGCAGGAACTGTTCTGGGATAATTGCCGATATTAAAAAAATATATATAAATCCCTTCCTCTCGCCAGATGTTGAGCATCAGATCGTAGTGCTCTGGCGGCATTCACATGGCGATCACGGCAGCGCCAACTGTTCTCGCGGGCTGTCGGGTGGCGTCGATTCCCACGGGAGGGGTAGTTCGGCGACGGGACCGCGATCCGATGGACCGAGGACGGCGACGGCGATGTGCTCCGATACGGTTTGGAACCGGGTAGTTTGGTAATTGCCTACGCCTGGAAAAAGCGGGATGAGTTGATCGGGATCGCGAGCGGTGTCCACGGGGGAAGACACGCCGAACCAGACGCCGAATTGCAGATCATCGGCGATGGCGTCGGCGGCGACGGACCAGCGGATGACGGTGGCGAAGTGGGTGAGTTCGCGGCGGAGGTTCTGGATCGCCGGCAGACCGAGCAGCGGCACCGTCTCGCCGGTGATTAAGGTGAGACGCTGGCGCGACCGTGCGGAATCCCAAAAAGCATGTGACGCGACGATTTCGATTTCATAAACACCGTCGGCAAGCGGCATATCCGTCAACTGGCGTAGCTGGTCCTCGGCGGGGATGAAGCCCAAACAGGTACGCTGGTTGTTCTGCGTGTTGCAGGCGTAAATCGTCCAGCCTTCACGCAGAAAAGCGTGATGACGACTCGGTGCCACGTTATGCGTAATGCAGCGCATGTCGAAGCGGCTGGTCACATCCAGACCCGTGATGTGCCGCCAATCGAACTGCGCCGTCTCGTGGCCAAAGGTGACGGCTCGTGTGTCGAACCTCGCCGCCACCTGGCTATCGCATGGCTGCCGAAACGAAAACTGCGACGGCACCACCGCGACCGTGGCGGCTTTCGTGGTGCCGAAGCGACTGACGATTTCGGTCTTGCGGCCACTGTGCGGAGCGAACCTTGCCATACCCGCAGCGGTCACTCTGGCGTTGATCGTGTACCGGCTATTCGATTGCGTGGCCGTGCGATCCCGCAGAATGTTGAACTGGCTTATTTGCTCGATGGCGTTTGTCGCTCGCCAGTCGCATCGCCCCGGCGCGATAACGAAAGTGCGGAAGCTCTTGGGAGCCGGGACGGACTCCAACACGTATGGGCCGTATTCGTTGTAATAGTAGTAACCGTAGACGGCGAGAGTGTACCACCCTTCCCGCTGCGGGGTGTAGGTGATCTTGGTGGTATAGCCGCCATCGTCACCGCCGTAGGAATTACCGGAGAGATACGAGCCGTTCGAATCATACAGGTAGAGATAGTGATAGTAGTTCGTCGGCAGGCGGGTCTGGAATGTGTAGGTCTGGCCGGCTTTCAGGTAGACCGCCCACCACTCCTCGGACTGGTTGTACGTCGTGGCCCCGAAGACGCGGGTGCCGCCGGGGTACTGGGTCACGTCCCAGGAGAAGGCGTTGGCTTGGCTCGATCCGTTTTCCAGTCCTGCCACGGTTTAACTCCACGAATAACGAGTGTCCGCATCAACACCGGCGCGAGACTGATGACCGTCCATGATCCATTCACGCCGCCAGACACCGTGCAATCTGCTGGGGGCAAGATTGTCCATCGGCAGAGCGGTCGCGGCGTTGGATGCGTCTTTGAATATCACGTTGGCGGGGGCGGTGGTTTCGGAGGTGGGGTTTTCGTACTGGTTCAAGAGCGGTTTGTTGACGCCCAAATCCACATCGCTCATTAACTCGATGGCGTTTCCCGACGACCAGTTGACGGCGGTGTAGCCGCGAAGACCGAGGACGGAGTTGGCGGTTGCGCGGGCCATGTTGGTAGTGTTGACGCGGAGATAGTCGCTGCTGGTGAATGTGCCGACGACTTTTTTCAGCAAGAGGGTGCCGGCGGCGTTACCGGAACCCCAACTCCCCTCGGTGAGCATGACCTGATCCACAACGGCCGTAGCGCCAGACGAGGTGCCGGTCAGCGTGTCCCCTTGGCGGATTTGACTGGTGCCCGTGTTGAAAGCGAGCGTCGCCCAATCGACCTGTAAGCAATAAAGCGTGTTACCGCTGCGGTAGATGACATAGCGACAATCACCAGCGGCGCTGTTCACCGTTTTGTTCTTGATCCAGAAGCTCCGCGTCGGCCAAGTGCTGGCGTCGGCCACGTCGAACCCCGCCGCCAGAAGTGCCAAGCTCTGTCCGGAAGCGATGGTTGTGGCCGCGCCGACGGGCCTGCCGGTGTAGACCGCCAAGTCCACCATCGCATCCACGGTGTCGGTATTTCTGACGCACTCCAAGCGGTAGCGCGTCTTTCCGCCATTGCCGGTGGTGGTTTCGTAGCCTTCGTAGTCGGGCGTGAGGGTGCGTTCAGGGAAGGTCAGCGTCCAGGTGTCGGTGCGATCCGCCGTGGCTAACTGGGCGGCGTTCACGTCCACCTGAATGAACCCTTGACCGTCGGCGGCGAAGACGATGCCGTTGGTGATGTTGGTCGAGACGTCCAGCCCCACACCATATGCCTGTGTGCCCATCCTTACAAACAGCAACTGCTGGGCGCGTCGGTAATTGACCGTCAACGTACCAGCACCCAAAAAAGCCGACGCCTTTTTGATCGTCACGCCCGTTACCTGAACACCCGCCACTCCCCCCCCAGCCTTAAACTCCGGGAGCGCACCGCCGACGAGCATTCCGACGACTTCGGTGCTGGAACGATAGTTGCCGCCGAGCACCAGACGAAACGTGTCTCCGCTTTGTGGAACCGCCGGTAGGTCTTGTGTCAGCGCGAGGGTACGGCTGGCGCTGGTGAAACTTTTAACGTGGAAAAATTGCCCTTGAAGCGCAACAGTGGTGGTGTTTCCCTCGAAAAAACCAATGGCACCAGCCCAGTAATCGTCGGCCTGCGAAAGCGACGACGCGACAATTTTAGTAAGCTCGCTTCCGGCGGTCGTCGTCCAGAGCGGCAATGCAGCGCCGTCGCTCGTGAGGTTCTTGGACGGATAGTACACACGTAATTTATCTGCGCTTGGTGTCATTTTTCCTCCGACAAAATAAAGTTGTACATTCCAGGGGCGCTACCGGCGGTGACGACCAGTGGCGGCGTCGCTTTCGGTAAGTCCCACACGCGATAATTCCACGCATGACAGATTGATTCATTGCCATAAGTATCCACTGCCTCGACGTGGAAAAAATGCCAGCCCGCAACCAGCGGGACCGGACAAGTAATCTGGTAATCGTCCATCCCCGCTCGCGCGGGCAGTTCGAGTAGCAATCTTTCGTTTGCTTCTCCGAACGCACGGCAGTACAGGCGGTATCGAGCGGCCTGTTCCACGCATCGCCACTGGATTGTCGGTCGTGTGTTCGGCAAAATCTCGATGGCTGCGGGCACCACGTTCATGTCCGGGAAGTCGTGAATCTCCAGCGCCGCGATGGCGCTTGCGGACCAAGACACCGGCACCACGCGCTCGGCTGTGTCCATGAGCACCGGCCCCAGCGCGTGCTTGCCGTTGATGAACAGCCACGATACGCCGGTTGGCCACGGGCAGGTCCAGCCGATGTTGCAGCGAGAGGAGTCCAGCGGCGTGATGCGAAAGCTCTTATTCAACATGGCTCCCCCCCCTTCGCGCTTCCGCCATCTGGTTTTCCAACGTCTGCCAGTCGGGGACCGTGCCTTGCGTCTGGTACGCTTTGCGTGTGGCGCGAACGGCGGCATGTAGCGCCGGCCACTGCTGCGATTCGTCTTCGGCTTCGTGCAGGTGGCCGACGGCGCGGAGGCGGTAAGCGTAGCCGTCCTGTGATTCAGACAGAAGCACGTAGGCCGCGCCGAGGTGTTTTTCCACGCATTCCAAACACGACGGGCGCGTGGTCGGGATCGCTGCCGTTGATACAGGCTTCTTGCAGTTGCAGCCTTTCACCGCGACCGTGGATGATGCCGTTACCTGCCCCGGCAAGCGGGCGATGGCGATCTGCGATTTTGTTCCGCGTGTGGACTTCGCCTGGCAGATACGCCGATCTTCAAACTTTGCACCGATGCGGTCGGCGTAAAGAATCTTGTCGCCGAGGATCGTGCATTTGTAAGCGGGCTTGTCATCGTCGCAGGTGATGATGCGCTGGGCATCGGCGGTCAAGTCGTATTCGACCGTGAAGATTCCGCCATCGCCGTCTTCCTGTTGCCACTGGCCGCTGATTAAGAGCATGTCGGGCGCGTCGGCACGATACGCCACGCGATAGATAAATGCGCCGGGCAACTCGATCACCTTATCGCCGCCGCCACCTAGTGGTCGGCGAACATGCACGAGATTTTCCGGTTCGCCGTAAACCAGTCTGTCCTTATATATGTACCCCGACCGCGCCGCCTGGACCGCCATCGGCGGACTGAGACGATCCAGTGAAGGGCCATCGTAACGGTACAGACGGAACAGCGGATCGTCGGCCTTGCCTCCGGCGATTAACGTCACATGCCAACCCGCATCGTCGTGCCACGCAGTAGGCGAACACTCGCAGATATCCGCTGGCAAGGCTGTCGGCAAACGACGGACTTCACCATCGGGGGAGCGGAAGTATGCTTTCCAGATACGATCCGCGCCGGCCTGGCAAAACAGCAACGTTTCTCGCCCCTCCTGATCGAGCGTTAAGAACGGCATGTGGGTCATCATTCCGGTGTCGTGGAGTACATCCAACATTAACTCATCCTCAGCAAGAGTAGCGATAACTCGTGGGTTGGCAGTGGCCCGGCCAATGAATCAATCCGTCTTTCGGGTCATAGCAACCGATCTGCAATTCCATATATCCGTCGTAGTAATAGTTCGACCGGAACTCGTCCGGCAGACCCACCAGCCGCCCCTGTTTATCCACGCATCCGGTGTGATAAATGAGGCACGCGCTCATCTCGATAATCCGCCAGTATGAGTTCGGCGGCGCTTTGCGTGTGCCCTGGTACGGCCTCAAATTCCAGACCGGATTGGTGTTGGCGTTGGTCGTGTACCATGCAAGCACTTTTGGTTCGCAACCGCAGCAGAAGGCGCAATTGCCGTCATCGTCGTAAACGGCTCCCTTGCCGCCGGGCAGCAATCCGCGCTTGCCGCTTACTCCGCCAACTCTCCCCTCCTCATCTGCCAACACGACTGTTTTACCGCTCGCTGCCATTAGTAATACGTCCCCCCAGCATCTTCGCACGATGCCTGCTCGACTTGCTCGTTGATCCAGCCGAGCACCAGTTTGTCATCCTTGTCGTAGCTGGCGTAGCCGAAGGTGGCTTTAATCATGTAACCCACGGAGGGGCGTTTCCATTGATGTGGACTGGACGTGGGGTTGACGCCTTCGGCGAGTGTGTCGTCGGTGATGGCATCGCTCACATCGTAGGTCCAGGTGGCGGGCTTCTTCTCGTCGCCCTGTTCGCCGTAGACCTGCTTCAACTTCACGGGGAACACTTGCGCCTTCATCGGCGATCCCAGACGCACCAAGGCCCACTGTACGCCTGTGCCGCCCTCGCGCCATAGGATCGTCGCCGCGCCGTAGTGCTTCGCTTTCAGGTTGGCGGTCTTGCCGTCGGCAATGTCGGCATACGGATATTCGATCTTTTCGTCCGGCACATCAATTTTCACAGGGCACATCCCCGCGCCATACGCCATGCCGATTGCTTTGCGTTTCAATGGTTCCAATAGCACCACGAACTTGCCAACGTGGTCATCCTTCGTTGGCTTCACGCCGACGACCGCTACACAATTCTTGAAACTGTCGAGCTTATCCTTTGGGCCAATGATTGGCTTATCAACACCCAACACGCTATAGCGTGTGAGGTCTTCGCTTGAATCGTTACGCACCAGCACGATCCCGCTGGATCGCGTCGCGGCTTGTGGCGTTGAAGAAATCCCTCGCTGACGAGCCTGAAAATCTCTCGCCGTGTCGATGAATGCGTTGTATGCCGCCGCTGGCATACGCAGCTTGTCGCCACTTTGAACTTTTTTCAGATTGTCGCCCATAGCTTCACCAGATGGTTAGACGATAGACCGTTGGACTGTTAGACTGGCTGCGGAAAATAAAACGATTGAATAAACAGGTACACAAAGCTCTTTGACAACCGCATAACTCCTAAAGGGCAGTACGACAGCGCAAGATTGAAAAAAAATTTATGAACGATCTTGCGCTGTCGTATAGGAGGGACCATACCTACGTCCCGATACCCAAACCTGCGAAGCTGGCCATCTCGTAAACTTTTTCGACGTATACGGCGATGGGCTTCTTCACAAGCACCTTGGCGTCTTCGTCCTCGGCGTCCTGATAACGCACCCACATATAATCCCAGCCTTTTTTGTTGATACCGCTGATGGTGCCGACTCGCAAGCCCGTCACGTTTGGACTGCCAGCGAAACGGAATGCGATCTCCCAATCGTCCTCGATGCTGGTGCCGCGACGCGAACCCGATGCGCCCAGGAACAGACACTCGCCTGCTTGAAGACCACGGAAGGAATTGTTGTTGACTTTGCCGGTGAGATAGAACAACGAACCGCGATACCCGGTGGTGACGAACGCAGCAGGCAGGTAGTGAGTCTCGGAGAACTGGTACACCGGAATCGTGATATCGACGCCTTCGACGGAATCATGCGTCACACCGATGGCACCACCGAAGTCGGGGGCGTTGTTGGGATAACGACCAACGGTTTGAAGGCTCTGCGTCACATGTTGCGTCCCACCCCCGGTATCGAAGGCGAATGTGGAATCCTGGGACTGTTTATCTTCGTCCTTGCCGTAACGCACAACGCCGTCCCACAACTCCGGACCCACCGGCTCGATCTGCAATGTCTGCCGTACCAACCCGTCATAAAGCGTCGGCGTCGAAGCAGCGAGCGAACTCTTGGCGAGAATATCATCGTCGGTGCCGGCAATCACATACGCCAACTCCACCTGCGCACTATCGCCCGCAGTGGATTGGCGGCTCTCGAATTTCTCACGCACGGTAATTGGCACGGCAATCTCTTCCTCAATCAAAACTCAAGCCGCCCATTTGGGCTTCTTGCAATAGCTTCTTTGTGTGCTTCGCTGTTTCCTCGGTGGCTTTGGCGATCCGATCAGCGACAGGCCCACCGGCCATGCCGCGAGCTTCCATCGCGTTGAACGTACCGTTGACACCGACAGTCTTTTCTTTGGCCTGCTCGATAACCGGCCCCAAACCTTCGAGGTAATCGCCGATATCCAGCGGACGATCCAAACGCTTCGGCCCCTCCGCATCCTTCATCTGCCGCTTCTGGCGAGCTTCGCCGATAGCGGCCTGCCACTCTTTTTTCGCAGCCTCCAACTCGGCTTGAGCAGCGTTGATCTTCTTTTGTGCTTCGGCGTCGAGCAGATTTTCGGCGTTGATCGCCGCCTGGCCGATACGTGCCAAGTTCTGCTCCTGATCCTGATCGAGCATTTTTAGTGCGGTACTCCGCTCCTGTGCGATCCGCTGAAGGTTGGCGTTCTTCTCCCTATTCCGATCACCGATGCGGGACTGGGCATCATCGTCCAAACCCTTTTTGATATCGTCGGTATCGAGTGTGCTGTCCACCAGTCCCCACAGGTCGATGATCCGCTTGGCGACCCAGTTGATCGTCGAGTCCCACACGTTCATCACGCCCGTTGACAACCGTTCCCACATATCCATCATGCCGTAGTGGAGCTTGAGCATGATTTCCGCGACGGAGGAGGTGCCGATCTCCCACGCAGCCTGTATGCCGTACCACATGCCATAAACAACTTTCATTGCCCCCGACTTCAAGCCCTCCCACAGGTGAGTCAGTTCCAACACGCCCTTCTGCCAGACAATCTTGAGCGTTGTCCACAAAACCTTGGCAGCCAGAGCGATGTCGCCGGCCATGAGTGCATCGGAGATGCCTTGAAACGATTCGCTGGCGAACTCGGACAAATCCGCGAAGCGATCACCCAACCAAGCGAGGGCCTTACCGCCTGTGCCGGAAACATATACAAGGTATGCACCCAGGGCGACGATGGCGGCGATGGTTAGACCAATAGGTGAGACCAGCCAGACGATAATCGCACCGAGCATACCCAATGCCGCACCGACGCCGGCGATAATACCTGCCAGTGCGCCCAGAACGGCACCGACGGTGGTGATCGCGTATCCCAACGCCATGAGCGCCACTCCACCGGCCACGATCCCGGCGGCAACCTTGAAAATGCTCACCACCAGTTCCTTGTTCTGTTTGATCCATGCCGTGGCGGTGACGACTGTATCAATGATCCACTCGCTCACAGCCTTGAGCGTGGGAGCCAGCGCCGAGCCGATGACAAACACGCCCTGTTTGAGTACCTTCCAGAGCACCGTAAAAGTATCCTTGAGCGCCGCGGCAGCCAGGGCGTCCTCGGTGGACATCGTTAGCCCCAACGCCCGCGCCTGCTGTTGCAACGCTTCAATCCCCGCAGCACCATTACTCATCATGGGAAGAAGCTGCGTACCAGCTCTCCCAAAAAGCTCCATCGCCACCGCCGCCTTGAACGCCGGACTCTTGATCTGCGACAACCGATCCGCGATGAGCTTAAATTGCTCATCCGGAGACAACCCGCGCAAGTCATCGACCGTCAACCCCAGCTTCGCAAGTGCCTCCGTCGCACTCTTACCTCCCTCGGCGGCGGCGATGATCGTCTTTTGCATCCGCCGCAACGAGCCTTCGAGAATTTCCAGCGAAGCCCCCGACATCTCGGCTGCATAGCCCAACTCCGAAATCGTCTCGACAGACACCCCCGTCCTCGCCGACGCCTTGGCGATCCGATCACCCATCTCCGCAAAAACCTTCGCACTCGCCACCAACGGCGCAGCAACCGCCGTCCCCACCATCGCCATCTTCCGGCCCCAACCAGCGATAGCATCCCCGAAAGCCTTGAGCTTCCGGCTCGCCTTCTGCAACCCCTTCACCAACTTCCCGTCATGAACGAGCAGTTCGATGAAAGCACTGCCAGCCTTGATGCCCTGTGGGGATGCCATATTGCTTTACACTCCCGTCACTGTTGGCGTCATGCACATGCTCGTCAACGCACATCGCCGAATGACGCGATCCACGATGGCGGTGATGACCGCCTTACTATGGCACAGCGAATTGTGGCCGGTGCCGGCTACCACGATAGGAACAGGCCCGCCGGAGATCGCGGCGGGGAGAACAGGGAACGAGTTGGCGGCCCGGAAGATGTCGCAGATTTTCGGAGCGGCATTTTCCTGTGGATAAGCCAAAGTACGTGACCAGAACGGGTCGTAGGCCACCGGATCAATCAGCGCGAGGTAGTCCACACGGATGCCATAAAACAAAACGCCATTGCATACTTCCAATACCCGTTGAGCACCGAACGAATGACCGACCAGTACCACTCTCCTTGCAGGAAAAAGACGGACAGCCAGATTGACATCAGCACGGAACTGATCGAACGTCAGCGACGGCGTCCAGACACGAACACCATCCACCTGCGAAATCGCCGTGACAATATCGCCGGTTTGGGGGCTTCCCAGCCCCCCCAGCACCGCCGCGAAAGCCTTGATGCCAGTGTCGCCCGTCATCGCTGCACTTACTCCGCTTCTGCCGCGTCCTGCACTTTTTGCACACCTGCCCGCATGAACATTCCCATAAACGCGCCGAAGATTGTTTGCATCGTGACGCCCAGTTCACAATCACCCGTGGCATACAAAGTGATAGCCGTGATGATCGCGCCGACGCCGGTAAGATAAGTCTTCTTGCCCTTCAACCATTCCCGAAAACGATTCATATCTAATCCCTTCTCAAGTACCCAACTGACAGTTTTGAAAACCGCAACCTTGCCGGACTCTTTTCTAAAGGCACACCATAGAAGTTGCGATCATCACCAGCCCTTTTAAGAAGCCCGCGATTGCTTCGCTTTGCCAATCAACGTTTTGTGCATTCTGAATGTTCGCGGATTGCATTTTTGCATTGATCGACGCCCACTCATCCGCAAGCTCTTGGTTAGGCAACCGGGCGAGAATTTCCGAGTACGCCTTGAAGCGGTTCCCCTTCGTTGCCAACTCAAGCCATCCCCATACTTCCGCCGCCGTCATCGCGGCGAAGACTGGGCCGTACTGGGTGATGATGGGAGCGAGCAACGATGTTTGTGTTTTGCCGTACTTTGCAATCGCTCTTTCGATGATGATTTGCAAAGTTTCTTTTCCGGCTTCCGCAATGATCGTTCCGACAGTTTCAGACATAACATTTCCTCGTTAAAAAATATCCATGTTTATCCGTGAGGGGGGGGGCATCCGTGGCCATTAACGTCGTTATGGGTTCGTGACCGGCGTGGAATTGGAAGACGCCTTGCCATCGCGGGCGTCACGTAGAAGTTTCAGAAAATCCGACACGCCCCCGATGACCTGCGTGGCTTGTGTTCGCGTCAATCCGCCCTGATCCTCCGGCGTTTGCATCCGCTTGTAACTTTCAGCGGCGGCGGCAGCGGCGGTATCGAGACGCTCCGAGTACGTTGCACTCAGTTGCACACCGTTACACGCCACGAGACCAGCCGTGAGGATCGCCGCGAGAATGAGCTTGAGCTTCGTTTTCATGGTATCTCCTGTTATTTGACAAAAATCTTCAATACTGTGATGTCGCTTTTCAGCGGCGGGGGTGGTGACGACTTCGTGCGTTTGACGCGTGTGGTGGGGATCGGGTGGAAGTCTGCGGGTTTGAATGACCGTCCTTTCTTGGGATCGCGGTTGCTATTTGCCTGCATCGCCAGCAGCGCCGCGGTGTGATTCCAGTTGTCCTCTTGCTTCGCCTGCGTCATGTCGATTAGTTCGCGGAGTGTGCGAGGGCTGGGGTTGATGCCGAGGATGCCGGCGCATTGCCAGATGAGTTCCCAAACGTCGTCGGCACTGCTTCGTCCATTGCCGCGAGTTCCGCCATCAGCCGCCGTTCCAGTTCCGGCGAGTCCAACCGCGTCTCCACCGTCGCCAGTGCAGTTGCTTCGAGCTTCCGTAGTTTCGCCAACGCCTTGCTCAACACTCTGCGCCGGCCATCGGGGAAAAAATCGACAAGTTCCTCCAAGAGCGCCGTCGTCGCATACTCAATGGCATCGCCCGCCATTGCCTTTCCAAAGTCCACGTCCGTAACGTTCCGCGTATCCGCTTCCGATTGACAGAGGCAGTAAATCACGTCACACAGCAGGATCGGATCGGAGATGAGCTTTTCCAGCAGTTTGCCTTCAATCACTTCCAGCAGATTCACTTTCACCAGATCGCGCACACGCTTGACGGTGCCGATGTTGACCTGCACAGTCCAGGTGCGACCCGCGTTATCCACAAAGGTTTTCATTGCTAGTCTCCATTCAATGCACAGCAGAGGACTCAGGTTTCCGCGATGGGAGTGATGGTGGGACTATGCCGTACCCATCGTTTTCCATACCGGGGGATTTGCCGAATAGGTGGGTTTGGCCGTGACTTTCACCGACAATGCTTCTTCCAACGGCTCATCCCTCGTAAAGTCGGTAATCATGCAGTCCGCCCACAGGCCCTGGCTGCCGTTGGAATTGGGTCCGGTGATCGGACCATCCATCGCGGCGATGCCAATCAGCGAGTTATTGAAATACGCAGTTTTCACGGCGGTAAATCCGGCGTCGGCAGTATCCCACACCATTTCAAATTCGATAGAACCTTCCTTCAAAGTTCCCGCCGTCGCCTTCCATCCATTGTTGGCTCTTGTCGTTACGTCGGCCTCACCTTTCGTCAGCGAGAGCGTGACGTTTTTAACATTCGTCAACTCAATCCACGTAGGCGTACCACCAATGCCGGCAACACAGTAATACAGCTTGGCGTCAAGTCCGAGCTTCACACTCATCTAAAAGTCTCCTCAACTCTATGTATGCAGAATGACTCCCTGCACGACAGCCAAACGACCGCCCTGGATCACCCGCCACGTATGGAATTCGCCCAATGCTTGGGCAACCGATCCTTGACCTTCTCCAATGCGGGGAGCATGAACGGTCGCTTGTCGAAGCGTCCACGCTTGTATGTCCCGCCGAACTCGTGAGCCTTCCCGCTGGTGCCAGCAACTTCGGCATCCGGCCCAATCACTGCTGAAAGCGGCGATTTACTCACCGCATACTTGATGGCGCTCCGCAAGCGACCCTTACGAGTGTTCGGCGGACTCCCCACCCGCGACTTCTTTGGTTTTTGTTTAATCGAGTGCCGGGCTTGCAGTCGGATCGTCCCCGCAGCATGGCCAAGACTTGTTATACTTCCGCGCTTGGCAGCGTTGACGACCTTCCTGGCGTCATATTTAATCTTTGCTTTGGCGACGATCACGACTGCACCCCTTACGACTCATTACTTGGTAGCGACTCCCCTGGCGAGTTCGACTTCGAGCAGTTGAATCTGCATATCGAGATCGCCCGCCAGTTCACCCCAACCCTTCAGAAATCTCGCTTCAGCTTTCATGGGCGGGATCGTTTTGCGATACGCCTTCAACGTGTCGAGCACCATTTGCCGCGTGACGGTTGTGCCGGTCCAGTCCGTTTTAATGAGTACGTCAATTACCTGCCTCGCATCCCTGAAGTAACCGAAGTTGGCTTCCAACGCCTTTTTGCCGCTTTCGAACAGTTTGATTTTTTCGGTGGATTTTCCGGCCTGAATAAGGGCGTCGTAGCATTGAAAGACCTTAAAATGATTGCCCGTCGCTTCCGCCACCGGGAGAAGTTTTTCCCAATCACCCGACTTGGAATAAGTTCGCGACAGTGCTTCATTTTTAAGAGCAACGTCTGTGATCTGCTTGGCGACAGTCTCGGCAAAGGCGGTGTCATTGAATTTGACAAGGGCGATACATGCTTTTCGGTACTTAAATAGCGACTGGTCCGTCAGCCGAACCCTGGCCGCGTCAGAATCCATCTGGTCAAAGTATGCTTTTTGCGAGTCGAGTTTACCCAGGAATTCGGCCACTTCCGCCCGTGCCTCAACCCATGCGATGCGTTGGTCAACGGATACAGAGCTGGTCGGAACGTTCGTTTCCAACCAAACAGCCCGCTCGTTATCTTCTGTAATGGCTTGATAATTCGACCATGCCCATGTTGCAGGTGCCGTCGTTTGTGCCGTCACCGCACTGCCAAGAAAGCAAACACACAACGCCGCACCAAGAATAACCTTCTTCATCTTTCATCCTTCTCTTTAGAGCCAGGTACATGCCACTTCGACTTACGCAAGTCGGAAGTACCACGACCGTCGATCGCTTGTTCTGCAAAACTGCTAAAATCACTCAAATCCCCCGCATCCGTGATGGTGAGCACAGCACCGGCGGCGATGTACCGTTCCTCGATAGCTCGGCAAATCGCACGGTTGACGGCATCGGTTCTGTTGTTCGGCCTTATCGTCGAATAGTAGTAGCGTTCGCCGACGACCTGAATCGCGATCTTTTTCTCTGTCTTATTCAAGAACCGCATGGCAGCGTCGGTGCTGACGGTGTTCACGCCGAAATTGAAAGCGACGATGCCGGAGACGCCATCGGGGATAGTCTTCCATACCGCCGCCTTGGACGCTTCCGAGTGAAAAAATTGCAATGCGCCCAGCACGGGAATGTTCGGATTCGCTTTACGCACTGCTTCAAGTGTGTAGCCGATGAACTGCGCATCTGGTTTGTAGTTGTGCGTTCGCTTATTTTTATAGAGGACCGTTCCGGGAGCCGTTTGCCGCCAACCGAGGAGAAAGCCGTCGCATTGTTTCGCGAGATGCTGCAAACCATCCCGGTAGTCCGCCGGGTCCATTGCATAGATGTCGGTCGCGTCTATGGAACCGGCAAAAGCGAACCATACTTTGAAACCTTTTAATTTCGCGTAGGCAATCGCTTTGTCAAAATTCTTCGGATCGTCCTGCATATACCAGGCGAGCAGCAGAGCGTTGTATTTTTCCCCAGCGAAGTAATCCAACTCGCGTGTGAAGTTTGCATATTCGGCGTCGCAGGTCGGTGCCCGCAGTTCCGAAACCATCCGCAGTCCGACCAGCAACTGTACCTCGGCTATCGGCGGATACGTGCGAGAGTAAACCGCTTGCCATTTGTCGAGCACGTCAACGTTTGTTGGAACGAAGAACCGCCGCCGAGCAATGTCACTGTCTTTGCTGAAAACCCCTGCGTAACGAATGAACCGGGGAATCTGCTCCGACAGTTTACTGAAATCAATCGGAGCGTGCTTGAACGTTACCTGCGACGCAGCGAAGCTGGAAAACGACGGTGCAAACTCGACTGGTGCGGCTTTCTCGAACACAGCGAACGACGGTGCAAACTTCGGCGTCGTTGCGGAGAACGATGCCACCGCCGGCGTGAATGCAGGTGCTTGCGGCGTAAAGGCTGGCTGCGTCGCCTGACCGAAGCCAACCGTGCTACACGCCAAAGCTACAATTGCAATTATGTGTTTCATTGCATCTTTCTGTTTTCAGCAATCACAAACTCGACGATATCTTTGGGGTGCCACGTTGTGGGTAGGCCCGTCACAGCGTCATTGCCGTTCACGTCGGGGTTTTCTGTTCTGTTTCCGTTCTCGTACATGACGCCCTCCACCGTGGCGCTTGCTGTATAGATACGCATGATGACCCTATCGCCCGGCTTTAATTCCGGCGGATCGAAACTATCAATTCCGAACAGAGCGATAGAGCGTTTTGGAAAGTTCGGATTCCATTCTCTATTTTGAATCCTCGCCGCCACGGTCCACTCTGCCGGGTAAGCATTCGGCGGCGTTCTGACCTTGTATTCCATGATTAAATCGGTGAGCGGGAGAAGCGGACTGCCAGCGGACAACTGCGCTGGTGTTGTAAAGTACCGCATCGTCACCGGCAGATTCGCCGTGAAACCGTTATGGTAAATCCCGTCGTTAATGGTATGCACATGGTTGTTAATCATGTGCAGGTAATTCTTCTCGAACGCAATGGGCGTCGGGCAGGCGAGCGACGCCGAAAGGCTCATCGTCAATACCAGACCCAAAATCGCTAATGTGCTTCGCCAAAAGCTCATTGCAGTGCTCCCACGAAAATGCCGCCTTTTACGTTCGTGTCGTCTTCACCGTTTTGGACGAATTTCCAGCGGTAAAACGCCTCTTTGAAATTGCTGCCAATCAATGCCCGTGCGTCGATGATGAGCGGCTGCCCACGAAACGGCGGCATCAACCCGCCGTTGCCGATCTCATGCCAGAACAAAGACCCCTCGCCATCGAAGACTCTGATTAACTCCAACTGCTCCGGCGTCGCCGTTTTTGTATCGAGCGTGAAAAAGATATTTTCAAAATCCCGATCAAGCGCAAACTCCACCTGCACGTTCATCGGAACGTTGGTATTGCGTGGGAACGGAACGATGACCCTAATATCGCGATCCTGCGATATTGCCGTTGCTCCGCCGCCACCGCCCGGTTCGCCTCCCCCCGATTCAGAACATAATCCGAAACCGTATGGCATGATTATGTTCCTCCAACCACTGTGACCACATCACCGGGCGTACCCTTGACGAAGATTTCCGAGAGGTCGATACGTGAGAAACGGTGCCACTGGCCGGCGAGCGAGTCCCACGGCACATCCTTGCCATCTGTCCCGCGAAAGAAGACCGGCCCGGCATTTCGCGGCGATACGTTGATATCCACACTGGCCACCAGCGATTGCTTCGACAATGGCTGGTACTCGCTGGAAACTTCCACACACAACATGACGACGTTCTTCATGATTTGGCTTACCTCATCACACGAAAGGTCAATGTCAGAACACTCGTGAAGACCTGCTTGCTTTGCAGGTGATCGGGCGAGTAGACCGGCTCGTTCGCAGTCCTCACCCAAACCGCCGATCCATTTTCGGGAAGCACCAATCGTCGCAACCGCAACTCGTCGGCGATCTGCTGGACCTTCGCCATCAACGCATCGAGCGCCGCGGTATCATCGGGATCGACTTTCTTTTGCACGCCGACATCAATGCTCACGTCGTGCTGGTTGACGTTCCGGTTCAAGCTCGTAATCTCAATGCCTCGCGGCACCACTGACACACGCAACGTCTTGAGTTCCACCAACTCGAACTCAGGGCGATACGCCCGCACCGCATCGAGCGCGAGTGGTTCGGCCTTGAGCGCCGTAACGATTGCGTCTGCAATGTCGATAACCAATGACATATCTCAATGCCTCGCCAAAAACTGAATCAGTTGCATCACTGCCGAAGCGCCGGCGCTGATAAACGCGCCGATGACAATCCACGTAAGTCGGCGGCGGTAAGCGACGGCGGTTTCCAACAGTTCCAGTCGCAGATTGATGCCCGGCTTGCCGTTGCCGCGAATGGCCTCATCGAGCCGGTCGATCTTCGAATGAAGCCCCGCGAACTCAGAGCGACAAATTCGTTCGTATTGACAGTTGTTTTGATTCATGTAACTTCTTCCATGTCAACTTGTTTTGTATGAATTCGCATGGTGGTGCGGTATCCATCGCTCCATCGCCAGCAAGGTTCATCACCCGGCCCGACGACCTCGTACACATAGGTCTGATCGCTACTGGTTTCCCGGATGCGATCCCCGCGTTTGGGCAGGATCGGTATTTCACCAAGCACCATGTCCGCCGCGCAAATCAGATAGTCCCGCGACTCGATCCGCAGCAGAGCACCACCGCCATCGTCGATGTTGAAAACCGTCTCGCCGATGGTCGCGGGCACTTCCACCGTGTCGCTGCCGCGCTGATAAACCACAAGTTGCGTCATGAACTTTGTCCGCTTGGCTTCCAACCAAGCCATGCCGCGCTGTAGAAGATCAGCCACTCGAACCTCCTCACTGACTCAATCGCACGCGCACCGTCGCATCGGTATCGACGACGGCTTGGATGGTTTTGCCGAGGAGCTTGTTGCCGCTGGCTGTCGTCGTTGCCTGTTGCGTCGTCACGTTCCAGTACACATTGACGCCCCTGCCAATCGCGCTGCCGACGGCTGTGGCCTTTGCGAAATCAAAGACGCCGGTGGCCGCCAAACTGCCGGGCGTATTGGCTGGAATGGGACGTTTAGCGATGCCAATCAACTCCCCCAGCACAACCACCGCTTTAGCGGGAACATCCACGTCAGGCGTGTAATCAATGTTGTCGCCGTCATGAACAAAAGTTGCAGACATAAGCAGCTCTCCAAAAAATCACCAGATCACCAACTCACCAGATCACCAAATTTCCCCACCCCCTCCTCCCTCTCCTTACGCTTCGCCCTTGCTCCGCACTCCCGCCCGTGGGTCTTGCAACGCACAGCCGAAATCGTGATACCCGCGCATCTCAACACCCAACACATTGAAATTCGCCTCGGCGGTTTCGATGGTGGGACTCTCCTGCCCGTTGAGGAACGCGACCTCAATTAAGGGCAGGTCGTTGGGATCAGCGAGCAGATACCACGCCTTCTGGCTGTTACCGGCATATTTGCTGTTACCGAGATATCGAGAGACCTCCACGCGATATTTACCCTGGTGGGGGTTCCCGATGGGATACTTGTTGTTGGCGGTGGTGTCGCGAAGTTCAAGGCTCTTGTAGAGTTGGGTGCCGATGGCGCTGAGCGACGTGGGCACCAGCATGACCGACGGCATGATACCGATGGGTTTGCCGTCGGAGTCCACCTGGTCGAGGAATGCGGTCTCGGCTTTGCTGAGGCCGTCGATATTCAAAATCGTGTCCGCACCCGCAAGTAGGTTTTTGTTGGCGACGGTAAAGAACGCGATGTTAGCCAGGAAGATCGTCCAGAAAACGTCATTGATTTTCAGACCCGAACCACGCCCCAATTTTCTCGGCACCGTTGTAATCGCGCCCAAATCGTCATTGATGGTGTCGCGGCGGTCGATGGAGAGCATCAAGCCGTAGGTGTCGGCCTTGTTGGTGTAGGTCTCGTTGCCGAGCGTCCCGTGCTTCAACTCACCGCCGGGAGCGACCTTTTCATATTGGTCCGTGCCGATGAGTCTATAGCTGGTCACGGTTTTGAAATCGTTGACGTTGCGAATCGCGCAGATGTTCCGCCACACACGCTCAACACTAAAGAAGCCTTCGAGCAGAGATTTGTTCGCCACATTCGACAAAATGCCGCCGATATCGACGGTACTCCAACCCGCCATCACCTGATCCTGCGAAGCGAACGCCATTCGCATGATGGTGCGAGGATCGCTTCGGAAACTATGCCCGTGGTAGCCATTCGCCCGCGCCGCTTCCAGGAAAAGCTCTTGCAGTCCGATCCCGTTACGGAAGCGTTTGTCGGCAGCCTCAAGCACCTGCGCATCACAATGCTTCTCAGGTTGCGCAAAGCCCGCCGACAGGAAACACGCCGCTTCCAGCATCGCCTGATTCACCGGCCCAGGAGCGGCAAGAGAAAATCCCAACGGCCCCCCCCCCATTCCTCCTCCCATTCCACCCATTCCTCCACCACCTCCGCCTTGCATTGCGCCGGGCTGCGAGACGATAGGCCGCTTGGCTCGCAGAACCGCCAAAGCCGTTTTTGTCCCGTCCCATCCCTCGCTGATGGCTTGCGCTTCGATGTCGGCGAAGTGCCGCTCGCCCGGAGCGGACGGCGAGCAAAGTGTGCGAATGGCGGCGACGCGATTGGTCTCGGCGAGCGCCTCGGCGCGAATGTCCGCTGTCGTGAGCGCGGGGGTCGCCGCTTGAATCACCGGGGCTGGTGCGGCGGCGGTCGAGGATTCCGGAGCCGCATCGAGCGTGTTTGTTAGGGGGGGGGCCATTACGTTTGTCTCCTGCTGCGGGCGACTCGCGGCGACCTTCGCGGAGGTGGCATCATCGGCACCCAAATCCACAAAACTGATCTCACCGAGCGTTGCCCGGCGCACGACGTTCACAGGGCCGTTGAATGACCGCCCGTTGACGGTGACTTTTTCGTTTGATTTGATGAACTCGAACTCTTCGACCGACGCGCCGAGCGACGCTTGCCAGGGGAATCCGTTCTTGCCCGAAGCGACAATTTCCCTCGCCGCCGCCGTGTCTCGTGACACCACCCCGGTCGCGACAAGCTGCCCGTTCTCCACGCGGATCATGTCGGTATGGCCGACGCCGGCGTCGGCATCGTGCCCGAAGCGGATGGGACGGTTCTGACTGGGAATACTCAAGCCCGCAAGGTCCACGATCACCTGACCGCGCCAGCCGCCAACTTTCATCGGCCCGCCGGTGTAAGCGACCATCCTGAATCGCGGCAGCGCCATTGCACCACCGGCTTCTGCACCAGCAGCGGCGGCGGCTTCAATTTGCATCGTCGCGACAAGCGACAGCGGTGCTGGAACGTAGGGGATCGAGGTAGGCTTATTGTTCATCGGAATCTCCCAAATACAGGCCATCGCTGGGCGCAGAACATCCCCAGCCCTTGCATCAACTCTTTGCAAAGTTCTAATCAGTTACATATAACGAGACGTTTTTAGTACGTGCGTCTCTGCACCCTGTACCGCTCATGCGGCAGCCGCCTTGCTGGGTGCGGATAATCCAAGTTCCTTCATCAACGCCATCTCCTTGGCGCGTTGTCGCAACTCATCTTCCCAATCGCGTCCCTGACGCGCATATTCATAAGCAAGCGTCGTTGTGTTGCTCTGCAATCGCGTAGCCTGCGCATTCGCTTCTTTATTGGGATCGACATGCTCGGCTCCATCCCAAAACCATTGATGTTCAAGCTCACGGAAAGGCGTGGTGCGGAGCCACAGCGGTAGGAAGTCCGAAACGAGAATTGCTTCTTCCAGCCAGGCCCGCAGAATGCGATCAAGCACAACACGCCCGATCTGCTCCTGCTCGACGCGAATAGATTTGAAATAGACCTGATGATCCAACCGCCCTGAAGAATAGTTGTAGCCGCTGCTGTTGCCCGCAGCCACATTGAACGGCATATTTAGACATCTTGCGATTTCATTCAAAATTTGTTGCTTGAACTCCGCGTAAGTCGTCGCGGGCTGCTCGGCGGCGACCTGTCCCAACTTCCACCCACCCGGCAGCACCGTCGCCATGCGACGTTCGAGTTCCACAATATCCATCGGCTCGATGGATTCGGCTTCGCCAGAGGCAGGTGCATCGGTATACAGGACAGCCGCAAAGTCGGCGGCGGTTTCAGCAGCGGCGATCACCGCCAACGTATACCTGCGCAACTGTGCAAAGAGCGGCAACGCCGGCGTAATCTCTGGAATCCCCCGGCTCTGCCCCGGACGATCCGCGCGAAAATAGTGGATCACCGAAGCCGCTGGAACCGGATCGTGCTTGAGTTCATCCAATGCTCCACGTTCGCCGGGATGGTATTTCAAAATGTGATACTGGACGGGGTTGCCGTGAGAGTCGAAAACGATGCCGTCGGTGAGATTGTTCGTCGGCACCTTGGAGCCAGCCGCCGCTTGCGATGTCGTTGCAACCTGGTCCGCTTCGATCAAACGTATGTCGAGTTTCACCGGCGAATCAATTTGCGGATTCGCCGTCAGCAGAATAAAACACTCGCCCGATTCCGCTTTGGCCATCCTCATCGTTCGGAGCTTGCCCGCCAAATCAACCGCATCGCACCACTGCTCAAAAGCCTTCTCCACAATGTTATTGGTGGCGTCATCATCGGTCAGCAGTTGCAAGCGTGGCCCCGTGCCAACGGTGTCGTTGGCCAACGTGAGCACAATCCCGCGAGCATAGGAATTGTTCGCCACCTCATAACGTGCCCGATTCCGCAGCACCCTTCGCACGTTGGGTTGGTTGGCTGCGTTCGCGGATAAGCCGTCCGCCGCCGCCCAATGCCGACGGTTTTCATCGTTCGTGGTCGCCGCGTCGTAGCGCCCCCGCACCCCCCCCCGCGTCACCGGCACCACTCGCGGACTTCGCGCGTAGTCGCTCCGGTGGATGTTTCGCACATAGTCGCCGCTACCATAGGCACGCGAAGAAGCGAAGAAGTTTTTCAAAAAACCAAACATTCAGCAGTGAATCCGTTTCTTAAACCGTTCCTTAATCCGTTCCTGGGGGCACGAGTTTCTTGAAGATTGCTCCCAGTCCTTTCCGTGTAGCTTCCTTTGAAGCGAGGTATTTATCCGCCGCGATTTGATCCCGCAGCGAATGCTGCTGCACCTCGGAACTGTCACCCTTCACGCGAGCCGGCCCTTGGGCGTTTTCGAGGATTATGCCGACTAGCGGACCATGCGGAGTCTCCGGCGAAGATGGTTGCTCTGTAGACATTGCCGCTCTTTCACTCCATGTAATGCGAGCGCACCCGTAGCCAAGTCAGGCGAATCAAACCACCGAGCAACGGGTCATCCCTGTTGCAGGATTCCCGTTCGTTCGGTCAGGCGGTGACGCCATTCACGAACGACGAAAGTGTTGATCGCCCTCGCCGGATTCCGACCTTGCAGTTTGGCCAGCCACGCCTCTTGCATCGCGTCCTCGCGATCCATTGGGTGGGCGAACTCCAACTTGGGAGCCATCCTTGCTTCAAAGTCATCCACATCGACGGTAGGAAGTTGTGTAGAAAAAGTAGTCATCTCACCCATACGTACACGAGAAATGACAAAATGGAGATTTTTTTCAGCTTGGACTGAAAATCGTTCCATATATGGAACAATCTTCATTTTGTTAGGGAATTTCACGGGTGAACATTCGTCGCTCGCAGTGACGGCACTGCCTGGCACGAAGGATGTAGTTACGCCGTAGCCGCGTGTATATGACCGGCAGATGACAGCACCCGCACTTGGGGCAGACAAGGCCCTCGGGCTTGGCGGATGGGATGGCGGAAGTGTTGGTGGTGGTGGATTTTTTCATTTTGTCCCCCGTTGTAATGTGGAGAGTTTTAGACGTTCACGTTTGGGAGCGGCCTTCTGGTCGGTGCCAAAGAGCACCGCACCCTGCATACTCGCGGCGACCGCACAACCGACGAGACAATCGAACCAGTGATTGTCCGGCTTGCCCGGCCTGGCTTTCCATTCATCCACGATGCGTTCACGAGCTTCGGTCTTAACGCGGTACTCAGCGGTGATGTGTTCGCCCAGGAGCAGGTGATCGAAACCGTCGCCACAGGCAAACAAGGACAAACACCCCGGATCACCCATCGGCACCGTCAACCTCGCATGTACGAAACTCTTCCAGTAATTAGTATCAACGACAACGTGACGAATCGTCCGCTTCCCCTGCACATTCGGCGTTCGCCAATGCAGCCCCACTCGTTCGCCGGGCTTTCGTTTGTAATCACTGAATGGAACACTGCTGGCGCCGACATGTCGGCCATGACTGGGCATAACAATCGCAGCATGACGACTCTGCCGACAAAATTGATAAATCATGTCCGTCGTCCAGTTCGCGTCGATCAGACACCGCTCAATTTTCATCGCCGCCCCGTCATCCCGCCGCCATTCCTTGCCAAGCAACTGTTCGGTCGTCGCTTCAAGCCCCTTGTAAATCGCCCCCTCCGGCCCCATCCCTTTATGCACCATCGCCAATGTTCGCTTCGCATCCTTGAGCGTGTAGTACGCCCGCTTGGGATCGGGATAAGCACCGTAATCCACGATATAGCCCGTGAACTGATCGTCCCATCCGCAAACGAGCCAGTAGAGCAATGTCGCCTGCACGTCGATGAACATGGTGAGGTGATTGACACCCACAGGCACCAGGCCACGGGCGATGCCGTTGGTCTTGGCGGTGATGTCGCTGACCGTGAGCAGGCCGTCGGTGATTTTTTCTTCGGGTAGCGGCTGGTTCTGATACTCCGCCCAAAACGTGGATTCGTCACGATACCGCAGATTCATCGCATGTTGAATCGCGGAGACTTCATCATCATTGTGCCGGGCGTCCCAAGCGACGACAGCGCCGGCGTCCATTTTGGCTCGGTTCGCAAGGTAAAACGCTGTCGCTTCTTTTCCGGTGCCGTCGTTGCGGAGCGAATCGCCCCGAAGCTGCGCATACTGCGCCCAGAGTTTTTCGTTGCTGGGGAATTTGTAAACAAGCTGCGTTCGCTCTCCCTGCCACTCCGGATGTTTGTCACGGTTGAGAATCCGATCCGCCAGATCATCGTTGCGAATGACGGTGCAAGGCATCGCCGCCGCAATGCGGCACCCCGGTCCGGCAAGATTCAGGATCGCCCCGTTAATCACCGCCAAACGCTCATGCACCTGCGACGGCGATTTCGCCGACTGGTCCGTCTGCGGATCGTCGATCACCACAAAAGTCGGACGCACAGAAACACCATCCGGCCTGATGTGCATCGCGCCACGGACATTACCCAACAGTCCGGCAGTCCGAACAATGGCACCGGAACAGCGGCTCCCTGGAATCGTCGGCAGCACAATCTCATCCGCCGTCCAACCGATATGCGTCAACCGCCCGTAATACCGCTGTCCACTACAACGCCGGCTCTCACCCTCCAACTTCCGAATCGGATAAACCGCCTCCGGATAATCTTCCAACAACAACTCATTCTGTGACAGGTGACTTTTGAGATTCGCCAGCGCCCCCGTCGCATACTCCGCCGTCGCCGCGATCAAAAAGACAAACGGCTGCCGTCCGGTGAGCAACGCCCACAGCGCCGCCACCTGACAAAGCGTCGTCTTGCCCGAACCTCTTGGCATGGCCATAGCGAACAACGCCCCGTTAATCACCGCCTGCTCGATCTTCGCGATGACCTTGAGGTGATCCTTCGACCACGCCAGCGTAAACAGTCGCGGAAAATAGCTCTCACAGAAATAACGAAAATTCCCATCCGCCCGCGCACGGCGTTGCAGATTCTTCACCGCCGGAAGCGCACCGATATCCTGAGCGGCCAGTACAATCGCCTTGTTCCGCGCCTTGCTTTGCGCTTTGATGATTTTATATGCCTGCGAGTCCATTTATCCTTATCAACTCCGCCGCGACACGCGCATGCTCTTCCACTGGGTAATGTTCATCCGTAACCTTGAGCGGCAGCAGATAACCCGCCACCAAATCCCTCTGCCGTTTCAAAACCGCTACATCCTCATCACCGACACTCTCGGCCTTCGCCGATCCCGCATACAAATCCAACAACCGATTGAGTTCCCGCTGCGCCTGCAACGCCGTGCGAATGTCCTGCCCCGCAATGCTCTTGGCATAAAGATCATCCAACCGCATCACCGCCCGCCCAATCTGCTCGTCGCGTGTGTAATCGGCGGCGACCGTGATACGCTTCCTCGCATCAGCAACGACCTGCCTTGCCTCCTCGACCGGCGTTCCCGACTGCACCGCAAATCCCTCCGCCGCCTCGGCACTCATGCCGTTGACCAGCAGCAAAACAATCCGGTCCCGAAGTGAATGTGGTTTACCTGGTATACCTGCCATATCTTTTAACCTCCTGTGCCTCGTAAAAACGTCCGCTGAAAAAGGGGTGGTTCATATCGAACACCCCGGTTTGCTTGCCTCTGACAGCCTCGGAGAAGCCTTCCCGGATGAGTCGGGAAATTCCTCTATGACCTATTTACAGTGAACTAAATAACGTCCGGTGTTCCTCATCCTCATCTTCCGCCGACAACTCCACACCACGCCGATCCTCCCGGTATGCCGGTACGTTTGAATTTCCGTCCATTACGACCTCCGGCACCTCATGCCCCGCCGCAACCAGCAACTCCCTCAAACTCGGCCCCATATGCGGCCCTCGAAACGTGCTCCCCTTGCGAGCCTTCTGACAATTCGGATTCAGAACAATCTGCCGCCCCAGCAAAGTCAGCGGCGTGAACGGCAACCGCCGCTCCAGGATGTATTCTGTGATCGACCCCGGCCTTCCATCGGAAAGACGCGGACGCCGCCACAACCCACGGACCTTCCGGTTGTAAGGTTCCGCCGCATACTCCATGAGGATCGTCCTGGCTCGATCCTCCGGCTCCGCGTCGTTGACCTCCTGTGGCTTTTGAGACGGACAAAAGAAACACGCGCTCTTCGGCGGGATCGGCAACCCCGCCGCATCAATAATTTCCTTGCACTTTTCCAGATTGATCCCCCACTCCATGAGCGGCATATGATGCTCAAACCGCTCTTGCTCTTTGGGATCGGCCTCGCCGGAGTGGGCTTTGGCGTCAGCGTCTTTGAGGCGATGCGTTTCATCACAATCGAACCCGATGTACTTCAACACTTTAATCCCGCGAGACCAGGCCCGACGAGCTGGTCCCCAATGTCCGGTCCAACGTTGCTGCGGTTCGATCTTGAACTTCACCGCGCATGTGTGCATGTTGAACGTCGCTCCCGGCAGCGTCGCATTCAGGATCATGTTGCCTTCCAACGTGTGGTACGGTGCCCACTTTGGCCGATACGCAACGATGGTGATCCCCGGAAACCCGTGATCCTTTAACCACTGGTCGAACACGGGAATAAATCGGTACGTCGCCTGCTTCTCGCTCCCGACATTCGCGAACAAAATGACATCAGGACGGATGCCTCGGCGGTGCATCTCGATGAGCATGGCCGTCGAATCGCGGCCCGCACCGTAGGACACAATCAAAGGTTGGTTCCCGATCATGCCGCACCGCCTTTCCGGATGCTCTCCACGTCGGCGTCGAACAAGCCGGGCTGTTTCGGATTGAGTGCGTCGTACTCCTCTCGAAAGAAATCTCCCTTCGTCTTACCCGCTCGCTTCCCCGCCGCCGTGTGAACGTCGAAGGCGTAGTCGGGAATTGCTTCGGGCTGCTGACGCGCCGTGTCCAGGTCTCGTTCAAGCTCCGCGTCATCAACGGCTTTAGGGTCGTAGACCAAGTTGGTCAGATGATCCGCATCGCGGCACTTGCGCGACTGGCACAGCAGAATCGTCGCTTTCGATGCAAAGATTCTTCCGCCGCCGGGCTTCTGCTTGTCGATGATTTGCCACGACCTGTACAGCGCTTCGATTTCGTGGGTGATGATTCCCCAGCAGTCCTCCGCACTGATCGTCAGCAAACGCCGCCACACGTATTCCCTGTAGTTGCTCTCGAACAACTCGATTGCCCAGTAACCGGCGAGGCGGGCGTCGCCGCGACGGATCGCCTTCTGCAACGCCGACGCAACATCCAGCAGAAAATATCCACGGGTAGTTTTCAATTTCACAGGGCACCACCTTTCATCAACTGAACTTGCAGGGCTTGCACAATCCGCCGAAAACTCAACTTGCCACCCTCGACCCCGGCGGCGAGCACCTTCTTCACAATTTCCGGCGAAGCTGCTTTGCCGGTTTCCTGTCGCCAGATGCCCTCCACCAACAACCGGGCGTCAGCTTGCAACCGCACCGGATCGGCAACAAAGTTGAGCGGAACGCAACGATCCCGAAACCGACTCGGCAGCGTGTTACCGAAATTCGAGGTGAATATGACCACGCTGCGGATCGGCAGATTTTCCAAAACATCCAGCCAAATCGTCTCGGCAGCCTTACTCATCCGATCCGTTTCATTTATGACCGCGACCTTCCACCCACTCCCGTACATCGTGGTCAAATGCAAACGTCGGTACATATCTCGCACGGCGTCGGCGGACTGTTCGCCGCTGGCAATCGACCACACCCCGCCGAACTCGGCATGTTCCACCGCACACCCCAACGCCTCGGCCAGCGCCCAGGCTACGGTTGTTTTCCCCGTCCCGGTATCCCCCTCACACAGGAAAGCCACCGGATAAGGATTCGCCACGAATTGTCTCAATATATTGACAACCGTAGGCTGGCCTAGAATCGCGTCCAAACTTCTCGGCCGGTAACGCTCGGTTAGTGTCCCGGTTCTCTCACGCGCAGCCTGTAACAGCCTGGTAATGGGCGTGAGGATGGGGGGAGATATTGTGGGGGATGTTGTGGGGGGGATGAAGTGCCGCAGAATCTTTTCGAGTTTCTGCCAGGGTAGGCCAACTTCACCGGCCAACATGGAAACACGCTCTCCGGCGGCACGGCGCTGCCGAAGATGTTGAATGGTCTCTATAGGTAATGACAACGCTGTCATGGTTGGGTACTCCTCAATTCGGGTTTGGAATCAGAAAACATGTCGATGGTTTCGGGACAACGGGCCTGCTGCCACTTCGCCGCCTCGCGTTGAACTTGCAGGTCCAGCGGCGACGGCTCCGGAAAAGGAAACTCCTCCTGCTCGCCGGTGAGCACTGGGGCAACGGGTTTGCCAAAGAGGTCGCTCGTCATGGCCTCCCCCCCCCTTCCTCCCCTCGCAAACTTTCCAGAAGGCTTTCCAGAAAATACTTCGCGTCATCGACGCCGATCACATCGAAGTCTTCCATGCCCTCGACCGACACCACATGCAGGTGATGACTCTCAATCTCGCAGTCCAACAGATTTTCCAGTTTGCTCAGTGCTTCCCACATAGCGACTTGATGACGGACGGCTTCACGCAGAATCGGCAACACCGACATGCACAACTCATGCTTGATCGGTTTAGACATGACACACCTCCTGCTGTTCCATCGAAACAGCCATCTGTTCGCGTAGCCACGAGATCGCGGCTTCGCGATTGGTAACTCCGGATTCCACGAGATAATCGAGCGACATCCGATCCGGCCCCGGCAAATACTGTTTGCCGCGAGTCCCCATGCTCTCGCTCAGCCGGCCTAGCAGGTGCCGGAACTCCGCTGGCGCGACGACCATGCGGAAGAACCCGATATCGCAAACAGCGGTGGCAAGACTGGAAATATCCAGTGGCATATCGGCTCTCTTGAGTTCAACGAAACTCACCAGCTTGCGAACCACAGAAGTGACATCCTCCCCCACGGAAACCCCCACGATCCGCACATTGACGCCTCTCTGCGTCAGCAGGTCCGCCAGCGCGATCGCGGCGGCTCCCCGGTAAATCAACTCCTCTGGTTTTTGCGCCCAAAAGACTGTGAGGTTCACACCGATGGACAACGTGCGGCGAGGCTGACTTTCCCGAACACTTCGTTCCCACGCATTCGGTTCCCGTGCCAGGAATCGCAAGCTATCAAGCTCATCGCCCCAGTCCTGCCCTCGGCGAATTTTACGACGCGGCTGCGTGGGTATGGACAAATCGCCAATGAACATTTCCCGCATTGCATCAATCTCGCAGAGCAACTTCGGCGCTGGCTCACTGATAGCCTTGCGGAGCGAATCCTTCGTGTGTCCGTTGCTCCACGCATCCCCATTATGTCGCATGTGGAGTTTGTTCATGGCTACGCGAATATCTTCGCACTGTGCGTAGTCGGCGAAGCCGTCCTCGACGACTTCTGACACGCTCGACCACATCAGGCGATCCGTTCCATCCGGCCCTCTCTCCGCTAACCCTTTCAAAAAGGCTGGCGCGTAGGTGGGCGTAAATCCGATCCGGCGGAGCGGCTGGTCGTTGGAGGGAGAATTGGCCGCAACGACGATGGCTCTTCGAACCGTCTTGGCTCGCGGAGAACTCGCCCCCCCCCCACGGCTCCGGCTCCTCTTGCCTCGCTTGCTCGGCAGCGGAGCATCCAGATCGGTGTGAGGGCCACAGGCTGGGCAGCGAATCCCGTAGTGCTTGGCAAACCACGCCTGCTCGCCTTTAATAACCTTCTTGTCACAAGCTCGACAGACACCGCTATAGAACGCATTGATTAAACGAGGTTTTTTGGCGTAGAGAGTCATCAGCACACCTTCGCTTTCTCATCATCCGACCAGTCCTGGAAGAACCGAGCCTTGACATCATCGAAACTGCGACCGTGCCGCAATGCCTTGATCGAGGAAACCACCAACCGCGTTGAAGCAACCCGACGTATCCGGTTGCGGCTGATCGCGCCCCGAACCTGCTGAACCCATTGGAGCAGCGTGTCGCCGACTTCCCCATCCAGCCCTGACTTGACCAACTCGGTTTCCAGCCCTTCGTCATAAGTCACAAACAGCGTCGAAAGACAGAACCGATCCAATGTGGAGGCGTCCAACTGATTGCGACCGACGTACATCAAATCCCCACCCCGCCCCCATGTATTGGCTGCGGCGATGATGATGCAATTCTCATGTCGCCGATGAACAATACCGTCCGGCGTCACAAGCACTCCGTTCGCGAGCGCGGCATTGATCGCCACCATCACATTCGCATCGGCGGCATCAATCTCATCCAACAGATACACCCCGCCGCTTTCGTACATCTGCACGAACAGGCTCGGCACAAATTTCCAACTGCCATCCGCTTGAGGCAGTGTTCGGCCCAGCAGGTGCGTTTCCGTGATTCCCGCAGACAGCGAGATAAATCCGAAATACCTTCCCAACGCCTGGGCAAGATTCTTCGCCAGCGTGGTCTTCCCCGATCCCGACGGCCCGACCAGCAGAAGATTCGTGTGGCCTTCCTCGACCAGGCCGACCAAATCAGTAAATTGTCGATGCGGCAACTCGGCCAACGTATTGATCGCCCCGGTCGGCAACCGAAACTCGACCGACTTTGGCAACGTTACTTTGCCGATCTCCTCGCTGACGATCTCGCGGATCGACGCCTCATCGACACCCTTGTCGTGAAGGTGTTCCTCGACGGCACGGGCGAGCAGTCGGAAGATTTCGTTTGGCTCCGGTCGCTCCGCTGGGGGAGAACTGGTGGACTGGGGGGAGGCTTGAGTGGGGAATTGGGGGGGGATAGACTTACGTGGCATCTTGAACTCCTTTCGTTCTGGTGCCTGGCCGGCAGGTGGCGTAATCACCTGGCCGGCCCCTTTGTTTATCCGTCCCTCGCCGCCGGACAGTCCGGCGGGAGTCGGATGGCTTAAAAGTTGGTCTGGAATCGCTTCATTTCGCGGAAAAATTCTTGAACTTCGTCGTCACTTCCGCGATATCCATCCGTGCGGCGTTGCACATCACGAGCAAACTTCATCAACTCTTCGTCACTGGTGTTGAGCGGAATTGCCCGATTCATCCTCTTCCCTACTTGGTATGGGTGTGGGTCGATACAAAGGATGAAATGCCTGTCCGGGAAGTCATCTCTGTGAATGTTTGCACTGGCTATTTTTCCGTTAAATTCGATTCGTGCGAGTTTCATGGTTTACTCCTGTGTTAGAGAACATATAAATTTTGTTATATAAGTATCCTACAGATCATACGTTGAGTCAAATAAATAACTAAATATCTCGATTACATAAGGCTTTGTTTGATGGATAGTTGACAACAAGCCTCAAAAATTCTTTTATTTTTCCTTTTCCACAGCTTCTCAGACGCTTACCTTGTTTACCTTTGAATCGTCACCATCCGCGTCGCCACGCTGGTTGGACAGAATGCTCCCGGCCCCTTAAACGCATCGCTCGGATTCTTGTCGCTCTCCCCGCCAACGTCGGCCAGCCAGTCACGGAACTCGGTCGCTTTCCGGTCGCTGCGATAAAACGACCCTTCTGACATAATCGCCACGAGCCTGCCGTCCGGTTTGAGCAGGCTGTAGGCATGGCGAACATGGTCAATGTCCTGTCCCTTTTCAAACGGCGGGTTCATCACGATCTTGTCGTACCCTCCACCCTCAACATCTTCCCCCTGATGCCGGAGAAAATCCGTAGCAACCAAGGTGTACCCCTTGGCTTTCAAGATCGGCCACAACGCTCCGCAAATCTCAATCACATCCGGAATCACGCCCTGGGCTTTCATAGCGTCGGCAATGTCCCCTTTGCCAGCAGATGGCTCAAGCACTTTGTCACCGGGTCGCAGGTCGGCAGCCACAAGCATCTTGTCGATGAGCAACTTCGGCGTCGGAAAGAACCCCCGAATACTCATACGCCGAACCTTATCCTCCAACTCCGCAATCCACTGTGCATGCGCTTGCTCGGCAAACACCTTGGCCGCTTCCGGACTTCTGACGCTGACCACGAGTTCACGAATCGCTTGGGCGATGGGCGAGCAATCGGCATAGTCCCCTTCATGAACTTCGTAATAACCCGTGGATTCCAACCGCTTGCGAACCAGCGGAGCCACCTGTGCCTTGCTCTTCAAATCTTTCAACATGATCGGCACTGCTCCCCTCTCATGAGCGTCGGCCAGTGCCCGCAGTGCCTCTTGGGTACGCTGTATGTTGCCCCCTTCGATGATCCTTTGCCGATATTGCCGGTTCCGCTTCGGCGTCGGATTTTGCGTCATCGGTCGCATGTTCACATCAATCTGCCCCTGCATACGATCCGCTATGCTGCGAAGGGTTTGCGCCCGTGAGTTCGTGACTCGCGGACTGGCAGTCCTGACGGGTTCGGGCAAAACATCGACCGGCTCGCGTGGGTGATTGGGGGGGGCGGGGGGGACGGAGAGGACAGGGGGAATGGGGGGGGCGGCGGGGCGAGTGCTTGGGTGGAACAGGTTAAACTCACGTAGGGTAAACTCACGTAGCATCTTGAACTCCTTATCGTTCTGGCGTCTGACCGACGGGCGGCGTAATCACCCGACCGGCCTCTTGTTTATCCGTCCCTCCCGCCAGACAGCCCGGCGGGAGTCGGATAGTTTTCAAAATCAATCAAACATCCTGGAATCGTTGCAATTCCGTGAAAATGTCCTGTAGGTCGCGATTATTGGCGTACTTCCCGTTGAAGTGATTCTGCACTTCAATGGCAATCTGCATCAATTCATCGTCATAGATGATCGTTGACGACTCCCACGTCTTGCACTCATATGGATATTCGAGGGTGCTTGTGACAGTGAAAGCCCGTTCGTTGGTTCGTTCCATAAGAACTCGCCCAATTCTTCCCACAAGTTCGATTCGCTTTGTCCACATGGTTTGCTCCTTTGGTTCGAGAACATATAAGTCTTGTTATATAAGTATCCTACAGATATCGCATTGAGTAAAATAAATGACTAAATATCTCAATAGCATAAGACTTGTGTTTTTATATAGTTGACAACAGGCTTCAAAAATTCTTTTATTTTTTCTTTTTCACGGCTTCTCGGGCGATTACCTCAATTACCTTTTAACTCTCACAACCAACCGCGTTGTCCCCTTCGCTTGGACAACATCCAGATATGGTCCCCACTTACGGCGAAGGTATTTGATTTCCTGTTCATGGCGGTCGGCGCTGCGTTGTCGCGCATTACCGCCCGAACCAGCAAACCGTGTGTGAATGAAACTATAGCGGCCATCCACAAGCACGAACCGATCCAGCATCAACGACTGCAAACAAAAGTCGATGTCCGCTCGCAATAGCAGCGACGTGTCGTAACGAAGCTCCCGACCCACGACGCCCACAATGCCGCCCACCCATGTATTGATCGAAAACGGTCTAAAATTCGCATACGTCAGCGGCCGCGCCGCCTGCTGGAACCCAAACACACGAACACCGGCATCCACGGCCATGATCGCCAATCGCTCCACAATCGCCCGCGCGGTGTCGGCATCCTCGATGCGTCGCTTGTGAAACCCAACCTGTGAGTACACATGCGTCACATCGTCATCGACCATCACCACGACAGGATCGGCAACGTTGTCCATCACCCACTGCCGCAGCGGGCCGATCCCGACGACGCCGGCGGGATGCACAAGCAGGTTGCCTGTGACCTTGGCGTAAGCCTCCACTTCATCATCGCCGACACAAACCACCGCATCCGGAAACAGCCGCAACGCCTTCTCTTGTAAAACACTCGCACGACCTTTCGACGGTATAACAATCTTCACGCTTTCTCCTTTGTTGTGACAGGCTCTTGAATCCAAAACAACTTTCCCAACTCCACCAGACCCTTTGCCTTACTCCACAACTCCCACATACAACTTTCACAAAACACGCCGCGCTGTCCGAGCCGTTCGCCCCAGGTGATGCGAAACATGGCCGCATGACGACACTCGCTCTGACAACACTTCACTTATTCCCCTCCCCCGTCAGCATCCGGATCGCCTTGGCACCGTCGATCACCCGTCCCAGCCCGATCTTCGTCTTACCACCCGGATACGTGATCCCGACCTTCTGAATCCCCAGCCGCTCACACGCCTGCTGAAAATCCTGCTCGTGATGAAACATCAACATAATGTAGTCATGGTGCTCGAACGGCTGACACTCCATCTGCGGCAACGCCGCCGACGGTTCCTCTTCCGGCTCCGACTCCTCATCCGTCGCCACCAAACCGGCGGCGGTATTGTGCAACAGATCGCGAACCCACAAACTCTCCGCCGTGATCGACTCGACCAATGCCTGATACGCCGCCGGATCGCCCGTCGCCAACATCCCGACCGGATCAAGCGTCGCAAGAATCTTCCGCTCCGCTTCCTCCGTCCAGTCGCCCACCAACACCGGCACAACCTCCTTCGGATCAACCACTTGTTTCCGCGCATGCCCATCAATCAGTCTCCCCGTCCGCTCATTGAACAAAAACGCCCCCGCCCACCCCACATCCGGATCAGCCAGCAAATCCTTAATCGACTGCAACTGCTCCGGCGAATGCCGCCGCCAGTTCGCAGGATTCTCAAGCAACGACCCAGCTTCAACCCACTCCAACCGCAGATTCCTCGAATTACCCATATTACCTGTACTCATTTTGATTACTCCTGAAACACAATTTTGACACTGCCACAACAACGATTGATGTGGCGCTTACCTATCTTGCGGATACCCAAAACACTCTTTTGCAAAATAAAACTCTAGCTTCCCCCCCCCTGGTTCCCTCCGGAGGGTCGAACACAGAGGAGCCGGGAAGGACCCATTCACCATCAACCGCCCTATATATTTCCCTTGATGCGGGTACGGCGGATCGCGAGAACGGCAATAACTGCAATAAACAACTACTCAATACCCGTTCGTGTTTGTGTATATGTATTTGATGTATTTGATGTATTTGTTTCAGCCCCAGCCCTAATATATTTTTCTTCTCTTGTGTTTTTTTTGGCTTGGGGTTGTTTTCAAATACATCAAATACATGTTTTGCTATAAGTGCTTTGTTTTGCATGGAATTACGTAATGTATTTGACCGTACTCCATATGTTAAGATATTGGCGAACGTCGTTATGACCGTCGAAACTATGCAATTATTTGGCGTCATAGAGCCTCCATGCCATTCCAGCGATGCGACGTTGAGGGTCGATATCCAAAAAACATTGCCCCAGTACGCGCCGGCGAAAGAGACGGAGCTTGCTACCTACTTGCTTGGGCGTTGGCGTTCGTCCGGGCGGACAACCGACGATCCCTTCGAGTGCAGCGCGCATTGCTATCGAATCTGTGTCGCTGGGCCGGTATTCGGTTCGATACAAACGTTCCAACATTTCGGAAACGATGACGCCCCGGTTGAGTGGGTCGAACGCCTTCCATGCTGTAAAGAGTTGGGCAAGGGCATCCGCCGTCGTGTCGGCAGCTTCGGCCAGGCGTGTCCGCGTCAAGCACGGATCGGGCAGGCCAATCCATACGATCGCTTCGCGGACAAGATCGCTCCACCCTTCAAAACTACCAAAGGGCGTCAGCCCCGCCTTGAGGCGACCAGCACGGCAGTAGGTCGCGAGGATGGTCAGAGCGTCGGCGAGAAGTTGCCCGCGATTGGCGGTGATCCACGCCAGCAAGTTCGGGTGCTGAAAGCCGGTACGGTCTTCGGGGTGCTCCTCCAACACGTCGAGCCGAACATGGATGATCCGCCGCGTTGTATCAGCCGCGACCTGTACGTTATTTCCCGTGGCGTACCACGCCGGCAGTAGCGGCAACTCAACTTCCTGACTCTTGCCGAGGATGCGGTCTTTCCACCTGGTCGATGTGAGCGCCCGATCCAGTGCGTCGTTGCCGAAGACGCCCTCAAGATTGTCGAACAGGATCAGCCGATCACCCGCAATCGCAATCGACGTGATTTTCTTCCGCATCTCCTCCGAATCGTGGGCATAGCTGGACACCGGCATCTCACGGCCCAGCACGATCCGCCCAATCGTTTGTGCCAATAAACCTTTCCCTGCACCGCGAACGTTGGCGTCGATGAGGAACATTGGCGTCGGCCCGGCGAATGCGAACCGTGCGAGCGGTGTGAGCAATCCCGCGAGCCATGCCGCCTGATGCTCCTTCGACTCAAACCGAAAGTCGCAGACCACCTGCAACAACCGCTCTGCCGCCGCAATCGCATCGTCCAAATCGGCCTCATCATGGACCGGCGGAAACGTCATACCCACTGCCGGTTCGTAGAGCACCCCAGTACGCGGATCGTAGCCCGGTGTCTGCCACACTGAACCGTCGCTGCGAAGTATCGGCGCGTCCGACACCCCCATGAGCGGACGAATCCCCGGCCATTCCCCGCGAGCGTCGATTGCCGAAACCAACCAGGGCGGCGGATGCGCCGGCACCTCATCGCCCTTATTGTTGAGCTTGCTGAATGTTGCGCATCGCGTCATCCGCTCTCGCAAATTCGCTGGTGGTAATGACTGAATCGTCGGCGAGCCAGGTGCCCGCAAAATGCCATCGTCCGGCTGCTGGTCGCGGATCACCCGCATCAGCATCCCGCCTCGCTGATAAACTCCCGGATCGGCAGTCAACGCTTGCAACGCC